>NZ_CBDRFA010000002.1:0-233870 GCF_965343085.1 Nocardiopsis synnemataformans
AGCCCGGAACCGTGGGGCTGCCCGGCGCGGGCGATGAACGGAGTGACGCCCATCGCCCGCACCGGGCTGCGGTAGCGGTCGTAGTCATAGGCGCGGTCGGCGTACAGTCGACGGGGCCGACTTTGGGGCCTTCCCGGTCGGCCCCGCACCGCCGGGATCGCCTGGAGCAGCGGCAGGAGCTGGGTGACGTCGTGGCGGTTGCCGCCGGTGAGCGAGACCGCCAGCGGGGTGCCGTGCGCATCGGTGATCACGTGGTGTTCGGAGCCCGGCCGACCTCGGTCAACCGGACTCGGCCCCACTTTTGGGTGGCTTCGTCCCCTCTTGGCCTGTACATGCGAGAAGTCGATCGCGGCGCGGGAGAAGTCGGGCTGGCCCGCGCCGCACAGCCGGGCCAGCAGGGCCTGTTGCAGTTCCTGCCACACGCCGGCCTCGTTCCACTCGGCCAGGCGCCGCCAGCAGGTCATCCCCGAACCGAAGCCCAGCTCCTGGGGGAGGAACTCCCATTGGATGCCGGTGTGCAGGACGAACAGGATGCCCTGCAAGGCCTTGCGGTCATCGACACGCGGTCGTCCACCCCGTTCAGGAGGGGGCTCGTGCCGGGGCAGCAAGGGTTGGATCAGGTCCCATAGCTCGTCGTCGACCTCCCAGGGGCGTCGCCTCGCCATCACGCACCTTCCTTGTCAGGGGTGAGCCACCTACTTCCCAGCGTGCAACAAGAACAGTTTTGTTAGAAGTCCTTAGGCGCGGCCACACCTGTTGCCGCCACTGTTCGACGGCCTCCTCGTCGCGTTCGGCCGCGCGTCGCGCCGGAACCTGCACACTCCACCCGAGCCGGTGCAGCAGCAGGGACATACCCGCGAGCGAGTAGGTCACATCGAAGTGCTCGGCCACCACAGCCCTGGTCCGGGCCAGGGTCCAGCGCTGGTCAGCGAAGCCGTGCGCGGCCGGGCCCAGGTCCAGGAGCTGTTGCAGGAGGTCCAGCTCCTGGACGGTCAGGCGACAGCGCGAGGCCGGGCCCTTCGTTTCCAGGGCCCCTCTGCCGCCGGTTTCGTAGTCGTGGTGCCACCGCCAGGCCGACATGCGAGTGACACGGTAGGTGCGTGCGACCTGGGCATCGGTGGCTCCGGCGTCGAAGTCGTCTGCGGCGGCCATCCGCACCGCCTCGCGTCGCCTGCGTTCTGCGGCGGTCAGCCCGCCGCCGGTGGAGTACCTCATATCTTCGGCATACTCCGGCGGGGTGACCTGTCAAGAACGATAACCCCACGCATTAAAACTCAGCAGTCTCGGGCGCACCACCGTCAAGAAGCTCATCGCCACCGGCCAGCTCACCTCTGTCCGTGTGGGGCGTCGCAGGCTCATCCCCCGCTCAGCGCTGGAAACCTACGTCAACGACCTCGTAGAGGGCCAGGCGTCGGCCTAAGCTGGACGGGACCGTTCCTGGGAAAGACGAGGAGTGGTGCCCAGAAAGTCACGCAAGCCCACCAGGGCGTCCCTGACTGACCGGCCTGATGTCTCGGTCTACTTCGACCGCATCAAGAAGCTCTGGCGTGCGGAGATCCGCCTCCGGCAGGATCCGCACACCGGCCGCTCCCAGGTCAAGAAGGTCAGCAGCAAGAACAAGAACACCCTCTATGACAAGCTGCTGGACGTCCTTGACGATGTAGATCAGGGAGTCAACTCCCCTGCCTACTACACCGTCGCCGACTGCATAGCGGAGTTCCTGCGGGACCAGATCGCGGACCTGGCTCCCAGCACCCAGGACAACTACACACGGCTCGCCAACACCCACATCACCCCCTACCTCGGCCAGCACCTGCTGGCTGAGTTGCGGGTGGCCGATGTGCTCACCTGGTTGCGGGGCAGGAAGAAACACCTGTCGTCGCGGACGCTGCGGCTGGTGCTCAACCTGTTGGAGCGCGCCATTCGGTACGCACAGGTCCAGGAGATGGTGGCCCGCAACGTCGTCGAACTGGTCCGCTTGGACCAGCGGGGCAGGCTCAAGGGTGACCAGCCCGGGCGTGCGTCCAAGTCCATGACGTTGGACCAGGCCGTGGCGGTGCTCCGCACGGCCGAGGGCAGCAGGTGGTACGCCTACCTGGTGCTGTCCATCGTCACCGGGGCGCGGACCGAGGAGCTCCGGTCCCTGACCTGGGACCAGATCGACACCACGGGCCAGGTCCCCACGATCCACGTGTGGACCTCGGTACGCGGCGACGGGGACACCAAGACCCGCCGGTCACGGCGCTCCCTGGAACTGCCCCGCATCGCCGTCACAGCGGTGAACGCACACCGGGCCATGCAGGCCCGAGAGCGTCTCGCGGCAGCCGAACTGTGGCAGGACAACGACCTCATGTTCTGCACCCGATACGGGACACCGCTGGACCACCACAACGTCCTGCGGGACCTCCGACCATCATGAGAAAGGCAGGACTCAATCAGGACGAATGGACTGCGCGCGAGCTGCGGCACACGTTCGTGTCGCTGCTGTCGGACCACGGCGTGAGTATCGAGGAGATCTCACTGCTCGTGGGACATGACGGAACCGACACCACCGAACGCGTCTACCGCCACCAGCTGAGGCCGGTGCGCCGCTCCGCGGCCAAGGCCATGGACAACATCCTCAACGACGTGGGCTGACGACCCACATGCCCCGGTTACAGCCCCACTTCCACCCCACCTGGAACGCAGAAAGAGGCCCACTGGATGGCGGACCCCTCGCTGACCTGCTATTCCTCTGTCGGGACGGCGGGATTTGAACCCACGACCCCTTGACCCCCAGTCAAGTGCGCTACCAAACTGCGCTACGTCCCGTTCGTCGAGCGGTCACCGTTTCCGGCCCCGCCGACGCAGAAGACTCTACCGCATCCGCCGGGGCGCTCGCACCGGCGGAGAGCCCGCCAAGCCCCGGGCCGGGCTGGTCGCCCCAGTGGGCGAGAGCGGTCAGGCGCCCGCGCGGACAGTCAGCCCCCGGAGCGGCCGGGGCAGCCCTCCAGAGCGATCCGGGCGGCGCGCAGCGCGACCTCCGAGAGGGGCCGCGGGCCGTCGAGGGCCGACATCGCGGCGCTGAGGACCGCGCCCACGACCGAGCCGACCACGGCGTGCGCGCTGAGGTCGTCCAGTTCCTCCGGGTGGGCCTCGGCCAGCGCCAGCGCCCACTCGTGCTGCACGTCGAAGAGCCACCGCAGGGCGATGGCGCGCAGCACGGGAACGGTGGTGATCAGGCGCGCGCGGATCGCCGCCAGTTCCTCGTCGGGCTCGACGCTCACGCGGTCGTCGCGCAGCATCTCCCGGACGCAGCGCAGGAGGTGCTCGTCCGGGGCCTCCCCCGGGAGGCGCTCGGCCATGAGGCCGCGCCCCACCCGCATCTTGCCCGGCTGGTCGGCGAAGACGACGTCCTCCTTGGCGGAGAAGTGCTTGTAGAACGTCGCCGCCGACAACTCCGCCGCCGCGCAGACGTCGGTGATGGTGGTCTCGTCGTAGCCCCTCTCCCCGAACAGGCGCAGCCCCGTCTCGATGAGTGCGCGCCGCGTGCGCTGCTTCTTGCGCTCCCGCAACCCCGTCTGGTCAGCCATGGCGCCATCGTAGTAGACAGCCTCAAAAAGTAGATCTACTCTAAAAGTAGAGAGACTATAATTTTTCTACGAGGACAGGCGAGAGGACATGCGGGTGATCGTCGACCTCGCCGAGGCGGACGCGGACACGATCGACCTGGTCGGTGGCAAGGCCGCCGGACTCGGCAGGATGATCGGGCCGGTGAGCGGGTCCCGCCCGGGTTCTGTGTGACCACCGAGGCCCACCGGAGCGGCGGGGTGCCCGAGGACGAATTGGCCGGGGCCCACGCGCGGCTCGGCGGCGGCCCCGTGGCGGTGCGCTCCAGCGCCACCGCCGAGGATCTGCCCGACGCCAGCTTCGCCGGACAGCAGGAGACCTACCTCAACGTCGAGGCCGCCGTGGCGGCGATCGACACCACGGAGGGGACCGGAACGGCGGAGGGAACCGGGGCCTCCGTGACGGGGACCGGAGCTGGGAAGACGCCCGGCGACCCCCGCGCACTGGCCGCCGGACGCAGGGAGGCGCACGAGCGCGAGACCCGCCGGTCCCGCGTACCGAGCGTGCTGCTGTCGGACGGCACCGAGGTCGAGACGGTCGTCCCGCGCCCGCCCGCGCCCGGGGGGACGCTGCTCGGGGTCGCCGCCGCACCGGGCCGCGTGCGCGGACGCGCCCGGGTGGTCCTGGACCCGTCCCGGGCGCACCTGGAACCGGGCGAGATCCTGGTCGTCCCGACCACGGACCCCGGGTGGCCCCCGCTGTTCCTGACCGCGGGCGCCCTGGTCAGCGAGACCGGGTCGGCGGTCTCCCACGGACCGACGGTCGCCCGCGAGTACGGCATCCCCGCTGTCGTGGGCATCAGGAACACCACCCGCCGCATCACGACCGGGCAGTGGATCACCGTCGACGGAGCGGCGGGGACCATCACCCTGGACACCGCCGCACCGCCGAGGGGGCCGGGGCACGCGAACGCGTCGGGTAGCCCCCACGCCCCGACCGGGCGGCCGTGCGGTCACGCGGCGGCCCGGGTGGGCAAGATCGGTCAGGCGCCCGCGCGCCGCCGGTGAACATACTGGGTTCCATGACCGAGCCCACCCCAGGCCGGGACCGCCTGCGCGAACTGCTCGACGCGGTCCTGGACGAGGAGAACACCCGCCTCGCCGACATGGCGGACCACGCCTTCGCCTCACCGTTCCACTTCACCCGCAGACTGACCCGCGACACCGGGGAGTCACCGGTCGCGCTGCGCCGCCGGGTGCTCCTGGAACGCGCGGCCTGGCAGATCAGCCAGGGCAGCAGCGTGACCGACGCCGCGTTCGCGGCCGGATACGAGTCGGTCGAGGGGTTCACACGCGCCTTCGGACGCGCCTTCGGGCACCCGCCCAGCGCCACCACGGCGGGCAGCGGCACGTGGCTGTCCGCACCCAACGGCATCCACTTCCATCCGCCGATCCACCTGTGGGTCGAGGACAAGCCCAAGGAGCGGCCCGGCATGGATCTGATCGCCCTCCAGGTCCACCACGACGTGGACGACACCTCCCACCTGATCCGCCTCGCCGGGCAGCTGCCCGAGGGGGCCTACCGGCGGGTGCGCGCGCCCGGGCAGACCGTCCTGGAGTGGGACGGACCGGAGGAGTCCGTGGCCGCCGTGCTCGACCACCTGGTCCGGGCCAAGGAGGTGTGGCTCGCCTCGATCGACGGCGCCGACCTGCCCGAACGCGGCGCGGACGGCGTGGCGGCGCTGGCGGAGCGGCACACCCGGGCGGGGGCGCGCTGGGTCGCCGCGGTCGACGACATCGGGCGCCGGGGCGCCTGGGGCGACCGGCTGATCGACGCCCTGTGTGACCCGCCCGAGAGCTTCGTGCTGGGCAGCGTCGTCGCGCACGTCCTCACCTTCTCCGCCCACCGCAGGCAGCTCGTGCGTCACATGCTGCGCGCGGAGGGCCTGGAGGTGGACCACGGCGACCCCATCGAATGGCTTCAGGACCGACACCACGACGGAGGTACACGATGAGCAGGACGATCTACCACACCGCGACGAGCCTGGACGGCTTCATCGCCACCGAGGACCACTCCCTGGAGTGGCTCTTCGCCGCGGACGGAGGGGAGGCCCTGGACGAGACCGAGACCTTCATCCGCGAGGCGGGCGCGATCGTGTCCGGTGCGGGCACCTACGAGTGGATCCTGCGCCACGAGGGCGGCGATCCCTGGCCCTACCAGGCCCCCACCTGGGTGCTCACCCACCGGGATCTGCCCAAGGTCGAGGGCGACGTCCGCTTCGCCAGCGCCGACACCGACCAGGAGCTGCGCGACCTGCACGCCGAGGTGGTCGCGGCGGCCGGCGCACACGACGTGTGGCTGGTCGGCGGTGGCGGCGTCGCCGCGGACCTGGCCCGGCTCGGCCTCCTGGACGAGGTGGTCGTGTCGGTCGCACCGGTCACCCTGGGCGCGGGTTCGCCCCTGCTGGCCGGGCGCGTGGACCTGAGGGTGCTGGACGTGCACCGCGCCGGGGACTTCGCGTGCATGCGCTACGAGGTCGTCCGCCCCTGACCCGGGAGTCCCGGGAGTCCCGGGGTTCCGGGGCCCGCCGCCACCGGCCGGGTCCCGGGCCCCTCAGGCGCCGTCCAGCTCGCGCAGGCGCGCGGCGGCCCCGGCGATCTCGTCCTCGGTGAACACCGCGACGCCGCCGTCCGCGAGCAGCCGCGCGGTGACCCCCTCGCCGGGCACCCTGCGCCCGCCGAAGGCGCCGTCGTAGACCCGGTGCACTCCGCAGGAGGGGCTCGACTCCTTGAGCACCGCCACCGCCACGCCGTGCGCGCGGGCGGTGGCCAGCGCCGCGCGGGCGCCGTCCACGAAGTGCCCGGTCACGTCCCGCCCCTCGGGGGTGAGGATGCGCGCGCGGCCCGCGAGCACGTCGGCGGCGGTAGCGCCGGGCTCGATCTCGGCGGGCGGCCGGGGCACCGGAAGGCCACCGGCGACCTCCGGGCAGTGCACCACCAGGCGCCCCTCCTCGCGCCAGCGGGCGACCACGTCGTCCTCGACCGGCTTGGCGCGCCCGTCATAGCGCACCCGGCGTCCCATCAGACACGCACTGACCAGCACCCTGCGCATGGACTCCCCCTCTCGGCCGCCACCACGCTACCGGGGCGGCGACACGGGCAGAGCACACACTCTCGTCACCCAGGGTGATTAAGTGGGGGGAGTACCAGGACCGCGGGGCAGCGAGGGGGAGACGTGAACGAGCCGCAGCCACAGGGGCGGACGGCCCTGGCCACGGACCGCAAGGCGACGCGCAAGGCCGTGGTGGCCGCGGCGATCGGCAACGCGACCGAGTGGTACGACTTCGGCGTCTACAGCTACCTGGCCGTCACGATCGGCCTGGTGTTCTACCCGGAGCAGACCCAGGGCACCCAGCTCATCGCCACGTTCACCACCTTCGCCGCCGCCTTCCTGGTGCGGCCCCTGGGCGGCCTGTTCTTCGGTCCCCTGGGCGACCGGATCGGCCGCAAGCGCGTCCTGGCCTTCACGATGCTGCTCATGGCGGTGAGCACGTTCTCGATCGGGCTCATCCCCTCGGCCGCGAGCATCGGCTTCGCCGCGCCCGTGCTCCTGCTGGTCGCGCGGATGCTCCAGGGCTTCTCCACCGGCGGCGAGTACGGCGGCGCCACGACCTTCATCGCCGAGTACGCGCCCGACCGGCGGCGCGGTTTCCTGGCCTCCTGGCTGGAGTTCGGCACGGTGAGCGGCTACGTCGGCGGCGCCACCGTCGTCACGGTGATGACCCTCCTGCTCGGCTCGGACACCATGCAGGACTGGGGGTGGCGCATTCCCTTCCTGATCGCCCTGCCGCTGGGCGCCATCGGCCTGTACCTGCGGGTGAAGCTGGAGGACACCCCGGTCTTCGAGCAGAACACCGAGGGCTTCGCCAAGGACTCCCACGGCGAGCACCGCGAGGGGCAGCTGCGCGCGACGGTCGTGGACCAGTGGCGCCACATCCTGCTCTGCGTGGGCCTGGTGCTGGTCTTCAACGTCAACAACTACGTCCTGACCGCGTACATGCCCACCTACCTGGAGGCCGAACTGGGGTACGACCCCACCACGGCCCTGGTGCTGACCCTGGCGGCGATGGTGCTGATGCTGTTCGCGGTGACCGGGTTCGGGCACCTGAGCGACCTCGTGGGGCGCAGGCCCGTGCTGCTCTCGGGCAGCCTGCTCTCGATCGTGCTGGCCCTGCCCGCGTTCTGGCTGCTGCAACGGGGCGGCCTGTGGGCGGTCGCCCTGGGCATGGTGGTGCTGGCGGTGACCCTGGTGCACTTCTCCGGCAGCGCTCCCGCGGCGCTCCCCGCCTTCTTCCCCACCAGCGTGCGCTACGGCGCGCTGGCCATCAGCTTCAACGTGTCGGTGGCGCTGTTCGGCGGCACCACCCCGCTGATCGCCGAGGCACTGGTGCAGTCCACCGGGAACCTGTACGCACCGGCGTGGCTGATCATGGTCGCGGGCGTGGTGGGACTGGTGGTGGTGTGGCGGATGAAGGAGAGCGCGAACCGCCCGCTGCCCGGCGCTCCCGCGATCCCGGTTCCCGGGGAGGAGGCGGGCCGACCGCCCCGCACCCGCAAGGGGGGACCGGCGGGAAGCCACCCGACGCAGGGCAACGTACGCCGCCTGCCCGGGGAGTCCTGACCCGGGCACGGGGAAAGCAGCGACCGGCTCGCCGCCGGAACCGCGCCCACCGCTCAGGCGGCGCCCGCGGGCATGAGACCGTTCCGGAGCAGGCTCAGGTAGGCGTCGGTGGCGGCGGAGCGCCGGTCGGCCGGGTGCTCGCTGACCGCGTGGATCAGCCCGCACAGCAGTTTCAGCAGGTTCTCGCCGGTCAGCGGCGGCTGCGGATGGGCGCGTGCGAGCAGGCGCGAGGTCGCCCCGACCAGTTCGGCCTTGGCCTGCCGCAGGGACTCCCTCTCGTCGTCGAGGGCGATCAGGACGGTGAACAGGCCGGGGCGGGCGGGCGCCTCGTCCAGGGCGGCCCGGAGGAAGCCGTCGAGGGCGCCGCGCGGGTCCGGTTCGCGTTCGGCCTCGGCGGCCAGGCGGTGGAGCTCGGCCACCGCGTCCTCCACCACGGCCTCCAACATCGCCCGCTGGGTGGGGAAGAGGCGGTAGACCGTCCCCACCCCGACGCCCGCGCGTCGGGCGAGCGCGTTGAGCGTGAGGTCGGTCTCCCCGGCGGCGACCGCCTGCCGCGCCTCCTCGAAGATCCTGCGGTTGTTGCGCGCGGCGTCCGCCCGCATGGGGCCTCCTCCGTCCACAAAGTGGATAACTTATCAACTTTTTCCCCAGGAGTGGTCATGACCATCGTGTTCGTCCACGGCGTCCCCGAGACGCCCTCGGTCTGGAACCCCGTCCGCGCGCTCCTCCCCGAGGGCAGCGTGGCGCTGCGCCTGCCCGGCTTCGGCAGCCCCCGCCCGGCCCACATGCGCGGCAAGGAGGACTACGCGACCTGGCTGGCCGGGGAACTGCGCGCCGTCGGCGGACCGATCGACCTCGTCGGCCACGACTGGGGCGCCCACCTGGCCATGCGCGTGGTCTCCGCCCACGACGTCCCCGTCCGCAGCTGGGTCTCCGACGTCGCCCACGGCTGGCACCCCGACTACCGGTGGCACGACGCGGCCACGCTCTGGCAGAGCAGTCCCGAGGGCGAGGAGTCCCTGGCCGGGCTGCGCGCGGCCGCCCCCGGCAGCGGGGGCACCTTCGGAGACGTCCTCCAGCCCCGCGGCATGAGCCCCGAACTGGCCCGGGAGGTCGACGACGTCCATGACGAGGAGATGAGCGCGGCCATTCTGACGCTCTACCGTTCGGCGTGGCCCAACTTCCACGCCGACCGGGGACCCGATGGCGCACCCGGAGCAGGACAGGAAGGTGGCCCGCCGCCTGGGCACCCGGTTCCAGGAGCTGGACGGGCTGACCCACTACTGGATGCTCCAGGACCCCGAGCGTGGCGTCCGCGTGCTGCGCGACTTCTGGGCCTCCCTCGACGCCTGAGCGCCCGGGGCACAGCTCCTGACGCACGCGAGCGCGGACGGCCACGCCGGACGACCCGCGCGCCGCCCGGGCCCCGAACACCCCGAGCGCATGAGGAGGGGGGCTCCCCGGTCGGGGAGCCCCCCTCCTCATGCCGTGGCCGGAGCGGTACGGCTACCGGCGGCGGTGCTTGCGGTCCGGACGCACGCTGCCCTTGGAGGCGCGGCCCTGGATCCCGCCCTTCTTCTCACGGATGCGCATGCTGATGTGCACCGGGGAGCCCTCGAAGCCGAAGTCCTCCCGCAGGCGCCGCTCGATGAAACGGCGGTAGTTGTCCTCCAGGAACCCGGTGGTGAACAGGACGAAGTGCGGCGGGCGCGAGCCCGCCTGCGTCGCGAACAGGATCTTGGGCTGCTTGCCGCCGCGCACCGGCGGCGGGGTCGCGGCCACCAGCTCCTTGAGCCAGTTGTTGAGCTGCCCGGTCGGGATGCGCTGGTTCCACCCGCTCAGGCTGGTCTCGATCGCCGGGACCAGCTTCTCCATGTGGCGGCCGGTCTTCGCCGAGACGTTCACGCGCGGCGCCCAGGAGACCCGCGCCAGCTGGCGGTCGATCTCCTTCTCCAGGTAGGTCCGGCGGTCCTCGTCCAGGATGTCCCACTTGTTGAAGGCCAGGACCAGGCCACGACCCGCCTCCACGACCTGCTCGACGACCCGGATGTCCTGCTCGGCGAGGGGCTCGCTGACGTCCATGAGCACCACGGCGACCTCGGCCCGCTCCAGGGCGGTGCCGGTGCGCATGGTGGCGTAGTAGTCGGCGCCCTGGAGGGCACGGAACCGGCGGCGGATACCGGCGGTGTCGATGAACTTCCAGGTCCGCCCGCCCAGCTCGATCAGCTCGTCCACCGCGTCGCGGGTCGTGCCCGCCACCGCGTCGACGACCACCCGGTCCTCACCGGCGAGGCGGTTGAGCAGACTGGACTTGCCCACGTTGGGGCGGCCCAGCAGCGCGATGCGGGGCGGGCCGTCCTCGCCCTCGTCCTCCTCGCCCAGGGGCTGCTCGGGGAACTCGGCCACGAGCGCGTCCAGCAGGTCGCCGGTGCCGCGGCCGTGCAGGGCGCTGATGGGGAAGGGCTGGCCCACGCCCAACTGCCACAGGTCGAGGGCGTCGGCCTCCTGCCTGCTGCCGTCGACCTTGTTCGCGGCCACCACCACGGGGCGCTTGGTCGAGCGCAGCACGCGGGTGACGGCGGCGTCGGCGTCGGTGACACCCACCGTCGCGTCGACCACGAACAGGATGACGTCCGCGGTCTGCGCTGCGTACTCGGCCTGGCGGGCGACCATGGCGGCCAGGCCGCTGACGCTGGTCTCCCAGCCGCCGGTGTCGACCAGGGTGAACCTGGTGTTCTGCCACTCGGCGTCGTAGGCGACCCGGTCGCGGGTCACGCCCGGCACGTCCTCCACCACGGCCTCACGGCGGCCGATGATGCGGTTGACCAGGCTGGACTTGCCCACGTTGGGACGCCCGACCACCGCCACCACGGGGAGGGCGGCGGGCTCTTCGGCGTCCGCTCCCCCGTGGACGACGTCGGAGATGTCGAAGTCACTCATGTACTGCTCCCGGTTCTGGGTCCTCGCGCGCCCAGGATGCGTGCCGCGAGGATGCGAAGGGCCGACCCGACCCGGTGTCCCGGATCGCGCGGGTCGACGCGGGCGCCGACGGCGCCCGTGTACTGGCCACGGGGAGAAACCCCCGCGGATGTCGTTGTGTTCCCCCGAAGGGGCTGTTGGGGACGGATGTGTCCGGTGTTACGGCCGAGGGGTGTCCCCGTCCGCCGCGGCGCGGCGGCGCCCGGCCGTGCGGGTCAGCGGTCGCGGGCCTCGTCGGCCAGCTTGACCACCAGGGCGACGACCTCGTCCAGGGTCAGCCCGCTGGTGTCGAGTTCGGTGGCGTCCTCGGTCTGGCGCAGGGGCGAGTGCGCCCGGCTGGAGTCCAGCGCGTCGCGCCGGGCCAGGTCGGCCTGGGTGGCGGCGACGTCGACGCTGCGCACCTCCCGGCTGCGGCGCTGGGCGCGGGCCTCGGGACTGGCGGTCAGGAAGAGCTTGACCGGGGCGTCGGGGGCGACGACGGTCGTGATGTCGCGCCCCTCGACCACGATGCCCGCGCTCTCGGCCCTGGCCGCGGCGATGATCTCGCGCTGGGTGCGCACGAGGCGCTCGCGCGCCGCGGGCACGGCCGAGACCGCGCTGACGTTGGTGGTGACGTCCCTGCCGCGGATCTCGGCGGCCACGTCGCGGCCGTCCACCGCCACGGAGGGCGCGCCCGGGTCGGTGCCCATGGTGATGACGGGGGTGTCGACGAGGGCGGTCACGGCGTCGGCGTCGTTGACGTTCACGCCCTGGGAGAGCATCCACCAGGTCAGCGCGCGGTACATGGCGCCGGTGTCGAGGTACCGCAGCTCCCGCGCCTTGGCCACACCCCGGGAGGTGCTCGACTTGCCCGACCCGGAGGGACCGTCGATCGCGATGACGATGCCCTCGGTGCTGTCCTGCGCGCTCACTGCCGTTGACTCCCGCTTGCGTTCACTGTTGCCGACGCCCAACCCTACCCGTGGCCCGTGCGTACTTGGCGCGTAGTACGCGCGTAGTACGCATGAGCGCCGCGATGGTACGCCCGACCACGGGCCCAGGCGTGCGCCCGGCATACTGGCCACAGGCCTCGCGTGTGACGCGAGCGGCCCCGACCAGCGGCGCAGCGGCGGGGGCTCACAGTCCGGGGTGGACCGACCAGCCGTCGGCGGCCAGCGCCCGCGCGAGCGTGTCCACCGCGGCGGGCAGCACATACAGCTGCGCCACACCCAGCGGCAGGCCCGGCGTGTGCTCGATGCGCACGTCCTCGATGTTGACCCCGGCCTTCGCCGCGGCGGCGAACAGGCGGCCCAGCGCGCCGGGCTCGTCGGGGATGACCACCGGCATGACCGTGTAGTCGGGCAGCCGTACCGTGCCGTGCTTGCCGGGGATGCGGCCGTGGCCGGACCTCCCCCGCTCCAGCAGGTCGTGCACCGGCGCGAGGTCCGACGCCTCCCCCGCTCCCGGCCGGTCCGCCAGCGCGCGCAGGGCGTCGGCGGTCGCCGCGAGGTCAGCGGCCACGGCGTGCAGGACCTCCGCGACCGGGGCGGCGTTGTGCGTGAGGATCTCGGACCACATGGCGGGGTCGCCGCCCGCCACCCGGGTGACGTCGCGCACGCCCTGCCCCGCCAGGGCCAGGGCGGCGTCGTCGCCCGAGAGCAGCCGGGCAGCCACCGCCGACGACGCCACGTGGGGCGCGTGCGAGACCAGCGCCACCGCCCGGTCGTGCACCGCCGCGTCCAGCACCAGCGGGTCCGCGCCGCACATGCGGGCGACCTCGGCGACGACGGCGACGGCCTGCGCGTCGGCCTTGCCGGTGGGGCACAGCGCCCACGAGCGGCCCAGGAACAGGTCGGCGCGCGCGGCGCCGGGACCCTGCTTCTCCCTGCCGCCCATGGGGTGCCCGGCCACGAACGTGGCCATGTCGCAGCCCAGCCGCTCGGCCTCGGCCAGCACGCTCGCCTTCACACTGGCCACGTCGGTGTAGACGTGGGCCAGTCCCCGGTCCTGGGCCCGGCGCAGCACGGAGGGGATGACGGCGGGCGGCGCGGCGATGACCGCGAGGTCGGCCGGGGCCGAGGTCGGGTCGGCGGACTCCTCCAGGGGGTGTCCCGCGCCCAGGTCGCAGGCCAGGCGCAGGGAGGCGGCGTCGGGGTCGGAGAGGGCGACGTCGACGCCGCGCGAGCGCAGGGCGAGCGCCACCGACGTGCCGATGAGCCCCGTCCCCACCACCGTGACCCGGCGCACCGGGAGCCGCTGCTCCCCGTCCCCCCGCGCACCGCTGCTGTCGCCCACTGTTCTCCCGCCTCCGACCCGTCGTACCCGTTCCCCCCAAGCCTACGACCTGCCGGGAGGCCGATGGCGGGAACTACTGGGCGATGTCCAGCCGCAGGGCCTGGGCCCCGCGCAGGTAGACGTGCTGAAGCTCCGAGCGCGGCCGGTCCGTCTCCACGTGCGCCATGAGGCGCACCACACGCGGCAGGGCGTGGGGGACGGCGATCTCGGTCGCGCACATCAGCGGGACGTCGGAGAAGCCGAGCTTGCGCGCGGCCAGCGCGGGGAACTCGCTGTTCAGGTCGGGGGTTGCGGTGAACAGCACGCTGATCACGTCGTCGGTCTCCAGGGCGTTGCGCCGCATCACCTCCGAGACCAGTTCGGCCGTGGCCTCCAGCACCTGCTCGCGTTCGTCCGCGTCGACCTGCACCGCACCACGGATGGCCCGTACCGCCACGTTCGATCCCGCCTCGTCCTCGTTCGCCGGGCCGTACCCCGGAAAAGGGGAACGGCGGCCGCCGCCCGGTGTCCGGGCAGGCGACCGCCGTCAACTGTATCTACAGGCCCGCCGCCTCGTAGAGTTCGCTCACCTCACGCGAGGTGAGCGCCCGCATCGTGCCCAGTTTGAGGGCGTTCAGGTCGATCGGGCCGACCTGGGTGCGGGCGAGGTCGGCGACCGGGTGGCCGACGGCCTCCATCAGGCGGCGCACGATGTGCTTGCGACCCTCGTGCAGCCGGATCTCGACGAGCGACTTGGGCGGGTCGTTGTCGACCACGCGGAAGGAGTCGACCTCGACCGGGCCGTCCTCCAGCTCCACGCCCTTCTGGATCTCGCGGACGACGCGGTGCGGAACCGGGCCGGGCACCTTGGCGATGTAGGTCTTGACGACCTTGTAGCGCGGGTGGGTGAGCCGGTTGGCCAGCCCGCCGTCGTTGGTCAGCAGGATGAGACCCTCGGTCTCGGTGTCGAGCCGACCGACGTGGAAGATCCGCTCCTCGGTCTGACCGGTGTAGTCGGCCAGGGTGGGGCGGCCCTCCGGGTCCCACATGGTGCTGACGACGCCGCGCGGCTTGTTGAGCGCGAAGTACAGCTTGTCCGGGGCGGTGACCACGCGCATGTTGTCGACGCGGATCTCGGAGGACTCGGGGTCGACCCGGGCGCCGAACCGGCGCACGACCTGGCCGTCCACGCTGACGCGTCCGGCCGCGATCATCTCCTCGCTGGCCCGGCGGCTGGCGACCCCGGCCGCGGCGAGCGCCTTCTGGAGGCGGATGCCGTTCTCGACGTCGGTGTAGGTGTCGCGCGCCTCGTCGGCGCGGTCCTCGTCCCTGGGGTCGTAGTCGGCGCGCAGGGCGCTGAGCCGCTCACGGGCCGCCTTGGAGAGCTGGTTCTCACTCGTGACGCGCTTGGCGCCGGAGCGGTCGCCGCCGGGACGGCCGTCGCGGTCCTCACGGGGCTCGCGGTCGCGGAAGTCGCGCCCGCCGCGCTCGTCACGGTCCTGGAAACGGCCGCCCGAAGCGCGGTTGCCACGGTCGCCGTGGGAACGGCGGTCGTCACGGCCTCCGGCGAAGGAACGGCCCTCGGTGCGCTGACCGTCACGGCCACCGCGGAAGTCACGGCCACCGCGGCTGTCCCGATCGCCCCGGAAACCACCGCGATCGTCACGACCGCCACCGGGGCCACGGCCGCCACGGTCGTCACGACCGTAGGAGCGAGCGCCCGAACCGCGGTTGTCGCGGTCACCGAAGGAACGGCGGTCGTCACGGTCGCCGCCGAAGGAACGGCCCTCACCGCGCTGGCCGTCACGGCCGCCACGGTTGTCACGGTCGCCCCGGAAGCCACCGCGGTCGTCACGACCGCCACCCGGACCACGGTCTCCCCGGAAGTCCCGTCCGCCACGGTTGTCACGGTCACCGCCGAAGGAACGGCCCTCACCGCGCTGGCCGTCACGGCCACCGCGGTTGTCCCGGTTGTCGAAGGAGCGGCGGTTGTCACGGTCGCCACGGAAGCCACCGCGGTCGTCACGACCGTAGGAGCGAGCGCCCGGACCACGGCCGCCGCGCTCGTCCCGGCCGCCCGAGAACGAACGGCGGTCCCCGCCGTCACGGAAGTCGCGGCCGCCACCGGGGCCACGGTTGTCACGGTCACCGCCGAAGGAACGGCCTTCGGTGCGCTGGCCGTCGCGGCCACCGCGGAAGTCACGTCCGCCACGGTTGTCACGGTCGCCCCGGACGCTACCGCGGTCACGGTCGTCACGGCCGCCGCCCGGGCCTCGGTCATTCCGGAAGCCACCGCGGTCACGGTCGTCACGACCGCCCCGGAAGTCACGTCCGCCACGGTCATCACGACCGCCCGAGAACGAACGGCGGTCCCCACCGTCACGGAAATCACGCCCGCCACGGTTGTCCCGGTTGTCGCGGTCACCGTAGGAACGGCGGTTGTCGCGGTCGCCGCCGAAGGAACGGCCTTCGGTGCGCTGGCCGTCGCGGCCACCGCGGAAGTCACGTCCGCCACGGTTGTCACGGTCACCGCGGACGCTACCGCGGTCACGGTCGTCGCGGCCCCGGGGGCCGCGGTCGTCCCGGTAACCGCCGCGGGGACGGTCGTCCCGGCGGTCCCGGCTGTCGCCGCGGCCCTGTCCGCCGCGCTTGTCGTAGTCGCCGCGCTCACCGCGCGGGGCGTCGTCCCGCGCACCGCGGGAACTGTTGTTAGGTGTGCTCACCGGTGTCGTCTAGACCTTCGATGTCGTCGGGGAGGAACGGCGCCAGATCAGGCAGCTCGTCGAGGCCTCGCAGGCCCAACCGTTCCAGGAAATAGGAGGTGGTCCGATACAGCAGCGCACCGGACTCGGAGTCGTGTCCGGCCTCTTCGATCAGGCCCCTCAGTACGAGGGTACGCATAACCCCGTCGCAGTTGACACCGCGCACGGCGGAGACCCTGCCCCGGGAGACCGGCTGTCGGTAGGCCACCACCGCCATCGTCTCCAGTGCGGCCTGGGTGAGCCGCACCTCCTGCCCCTCCCGGAGGAAGTGCTCGACGACGTCGGCGCATTCGGGCCGCGTGTACACACGCCACCCCTCGGCCACCGCCCTCAGGTCGAAACCCCGTCCCTGCTCGGTGTATTCCCGCGACAGCGACTCCAGCACCCCGACCACCACCGTGACGGGCACGTCCATGGCCCGTGCCAGGTCGTACTCCGACACCGGCTGGTCCACCACCATCAGCACGGCCTCCAGGTCGCGGCGCAGGGTGGCCGGGGCGTCCCCGGCTGCCTCCACGACCACTTCGGCCGCCTCCCCGGCGGCTTCCCGTCCGACCGCTCCGGCCGCGCCGACCGCCTCCCGGTCCGCCGTGTCCCCCGCCGTCGTGTCCCGGACGCTCATGGGCGCTCCTCCGTCTCCCCCGGCCCACTCCCGCCGCCGGTGTCCCCGGCGCCGTCGGCCTCGTCGTACTCGCTCTCCAACTCGACCTCGCCCTCGCCGCCGGTCCAGGAGACGAGCAGCTCCCCCAGCGGTTCGGGCTGGTCGAAGCCCACGTTGGAGGCCCGGTACAGCTCCAGCAGGGCGAGGAAGCGGGCGATGACCTCGAAGGTACCGGTGCAGGCGGCCGTGAGCTGGGCGAAGGTCAACCGCCCGTGCTCGCGCAGCTCCGCGACCATCAGTTCGCCCTGCTCCCTGACCGACGTCTTGGCCTGGTGGATGTGGGTGACCGGGACGCTGGGCGGCTCCTTGGGCGTGAAGACCATCCCCGCCAGGGCGGCGAACTCCTGGGGGCCCAGCTTGAACAGCACGTCCGGCCGCAGCCCCGCGAAGCGCTCCTCCAGCGGGACGGCGCGCGCGTAGCGGCGCCCCTGCGAGGCCAGCCGCACCCGCATGAAGGAGGCGACCTCCTTGTAGGCGCGGTACTGCAACAGCCGGGCGAACAGCAGGTCGCGGGCCTCCAGCAGGGCCAGGTCGGCCTCGTCCTCGACGTCGCCGCGCGGCAGCAGGCGCGCCGCCTTCAGATCCAGCAGGGTCGCCGCGACCAGCAGGAAGTTGCTGGCCTGGTCCAGGTCCCAGTCGTCGCCGTGCGCCCGGATGTGCGCGATGAACTCGTCGGTGACCTTGGACAGCGACACCTCGGTGATGTCGAGCTTGTGCTTGGCGATCAGCCCGAGGAGCAGGTCGAAGGGCCCCTCGAAGTTGTCGAGGTGCACCTGGAAGGCGTTGTCGTCCACCTCCGCGCCGGTGTCCGCCGACGTCCCCTCAGCCCCCATGGCACCGGCCCCGCGTCGTCTTCCTCATGAGACAAGGGTGTCACCGGCCAGAACCCGCCGGTGACACCCGTGACCCCTCCGTCATCGAACCGGCACCCCCTCCGGTACCGGTGCGCGTGCTTCAGTCCTCGGTCAGCCTGCGTACCAGCATGCTGGCCGGTCCGTGCTCCTCGAAGTCCGCCAGCAGCACGGCGACGGCCTCGCGGACGAGGCGGCCCCTGTCGGCGGACAGCCCGTGCTCGGCACGCAGCGAGAGCCGGGTCTGTTCCAGTGCCAGCAGTTCGGGCCCGGAGATGTAGACGGTGATCTTCTCGTCGTGGCGTTGGCGCCCGCTCGGTTTGGGCGCGCGTCCGGCCTTCGCGGCGGACGTGCCCCTGCGGCCCTGTTCCGGTGCCTTGTGCTGGCGGTCGGTCTCTTCCGGCACCTCCTCGGTGCCGCTGGGACGGAAGAACAGTTCGTCCGCCCCGGGTAGGGTCACACGCCGTGACCGCTGAGAGGCCACCTCGCCAGCACCTCCTTGGCCAGCTCCCGGTAGGCGTTGGCCCCGGCCGAGGACGAGTCGAACCTGGTGATGGGTTCGCCCGCCACGGTGGCGTCGGGGAAGCGCACGGTGCGGTTGATGACCGTGCCGTAGACCTTGTCCCCGAACCCGTCGATGATGGTGGACAGCACCTCGCGCGCGTGGAGCGTGCGCGGGTCGTACATGGTGCCCAGGAAGCCGTCGATGACCAGGTCCTCGTTGAGACGCTCCTGGACCTTCTGGATGGTGTCCATCAGCAGCGCCACACCGCGCAGCGCGAAGAACTCGCACTCCAGCGGCACGATGACACCGTCCGCGGCGGTGAGCGCGTTGACGGTGAGCAGGCCCAGCGAGGGCTGGCAGTCGATCAGGACGACGTCGTAGTCGTTGATGACCGGTCTCAGCGCGCGGCCGAGCATCTGCTCGCGCGCCACCTCGCCGACCAGCTGCACCTCGGCGGCTGACAGGTCGATGTTGCTCGGGATCAGGTCCAGGCCGTCGATGTCGGTCTTGAGCAGGACGTCCTCGACCGTCACGTCCCGCTGCATGAGCAGGTTGTAGACGGTCAGGTCCAGTTCGCGCGGATCGAGGCGGCCCAGGCCGACGGAGAGCGCGCCCTGCGGGTCGAAGTCGACCAGCAGCACCCGTCTTCCGTACTCGGCGATGGCGGCGCCGAGGTTGATCGTCGTGGTGGTCTTACCGACCCCACCCTTCTGATTACAGAGTGCTACAATCCGTGCCGGGCCGTGTTCATCGACGGGCCCGGGCTCCGGATAGGCCCGCTCGGGTCTTGAGGTGTGCAGATCAGCCCCCGTGTTGCGTGTCGTCCCCCACGGGTTGGTCACCGGGTCGGCGAGCTCCCCCTCGCCGACAGGTGCGGTGTTCGCAGCCTCGTTGTCCCAGTTCACAACCCTTGACCTCCCCTACGGATCGGCCACGGCTAGGGATGCCGCGCGCCCCTGCTCCCTGACCGCCGTCGGAAACTCAATATGTCGACAGCAACGTACCTCCGCGCGGCGACTCTAGAACGCCGACACGACGCACTTCAACAAAACGTACGGGTAGAATCCCACGCCTGCGCCCCTGGGGGAAATCGGAACCTCGAACCGGGTTGTTCCGCTTCGCCCCCGCACGCGGGCCCCGCGCGGTCGCGTCCCCGCTCAGCGCCGTGCCCTGGGATGGCTCGACGCGTACACCTCGCGCAGGTGCTCGACCGTCACCAGCGTGTAGACCTGTGTGGTGGTGACCGAACTGTGTCCCAGCAACTCCTGGACGACCCTGATATCGGCTCCACCGTCGAGCAGGTGGGTCGCGAAGGAGTGACGCAGGGTGTGCGGTGAGACGCCCTCGACCCCGGCGCGCTCGGCCACGGCCGCCAGGATCCCCCAACCGCCCTGCCGGGTGAGCCTGCCCCCGCGCGCGTTGAGGAACAGCGCCGGACCGCCCCGGCCGGAGGCGGCCAGACCCGGCCGGGCCCGCACCAGGTAGCCCGAGAGCGCACGGCGGGCGTGGGAGCCCAGCGGCACCACGCGCTCCCTGCCGCCCTTGCCGCGGAAGCGCACCAAACCCACGGCGTCGTCGCCCTCCACCGCGTCGGCGACGTCGTCCACGTCCAGCCCCACCGCCTCGGAGACGCGCGCGCCCGTGCCGTAGAGCACCTCCAGCAGCGCCCGGTCGCGCAGGGCCAGCAGCCCGGCGCGGTCTCCGGAGGCCGGGGACCCGACCGGTCCGGCGGCGTCCAGGAGGCGCTCCACCGACGCCAGCGGCACCGCCTTGGGCAGGCGCATCGGCGGCGCGGGCGGGGAGACGTCGGCCGCCGGATCGACGTTCGACCAGCCCTCCCGGGCCGCGAAGCGGTGCAGACCGCGCACGGCGGCCAGGGCCCGCCCGGCCGAGGCGGCGCCGAGCGGCGGGTGGTCGGCGTCGCCCTCGCGCAGGGCCCGCAGGAAGTCGCCCACCTGGGCGGGGCCCACCCGGTCGGGCGAGAGGACGCCGTGCTCCGCCAGGTACCCGCGGTAGCGCTTCAGGTCGCGCCGGTAGGCCGCGAGGGTGTTGTCGGCCAGGGCGCGCTCCGCGCTGAGGTGGTCCAGGAAGGCGGCGCACACCCGCGCCAGCGGATCCTCCCCCTCGCCCGCCCGGTCGGCCACGGGTCAGTCCTCCGCGGGCTCGCGCAGGGAGGCGAACCCGTCCGCGGCGGCGGCCTGGGCGGCCAGGACGCCGATGACGGTGGCGCCGTTGTGCAGCCTGCCCGCCATGACCAGGGCGACCGCCTCCTCCAGGGGGACCCACTCGGCGACCAGGTCGGCCTCCTCGTGCTCGCGTTCGAAGCCGATCTCCTCGGGCGGCACCACCGACAGGTCCCGGGCCAGGTAGACATGGATGCGCTCGTCGGAGAACCCGGGCGAGGGGAAGAAGTCGGCCAGCTCGTGCCAGCGCCCGGCGCGCAGCCCCGCCTCCTCGACCAGCTCGCGCTGGGCGGTGCGCAGCGGCCCCTCGCCCTCCTCGTCGATGAGCCCGGCGGGCAGCTCCCACAGGGTGTGCCGGGTGGCGTGGCGGTACTGGCGCTGGAGCAGCACCCGGCCGTCGGCGTCCAGGGCCAGGGCCGCGGCGGCGCCGGGGTGCTCCATGTAGTCGCGGGCGGCCACGGACGTGCCCTCGCCGTCGCTGCCGACCATGCGCACCCAGTCCGTACGCATGCCGCACTTGACGCTGCGGAAGCGTTCCTCGGACCGCTCCACCGGCCATGACTCGGGGGCGTCCGCGACCTTCGCGTCCGCCCCCGTGGGAAAGGCCGGGTGGGTGTCACCGGGCATGGGTTCCGCCTCTCAGGACTCACTCGTGCCCCGCCCGCCCGGTCTCCAGGTCAGGAGTTGTGGTACTCCAGGGCCGCCGAGACCAGCCCGCGGAAGAGCGGGTTGGCCTTGGTCGGGCGGGAACGCAGCTCCGGGTGCGCCTGCGTCGCCACGAAGAACGGGTGGGCGTCCCGGGGCAGTTCGACGTACTCCACCAGCTTGCCATCCGGGGAGAGCCCGGAGAACACCAGGCCCGCCTCCTCCAGCTGGGCGCGGTAGGCGTTGTTGACCTCGAAGCGGTGGCGGTGCCGCTCGGAGGCCTCGGCGCCGTCGTAGAGCTCGCGCACCACGGTGCCCTCACCCAGCGCGGCCGGGTACATGCCCAGGCGCATGGTGCCGCCCATGTCGCGCTCCCCGGCGACGACGTCGGTCTGGTCGGCCATGGTGGCGATGACCGGGTCGGTGGCCTTGTCGTCGAACTCGGTGCTGTTGGCGCCCTCCAGGCCGAGCACGTCGCGGGCGTACTCGATGACGACGGCCTGGAGACCCAGGCAGATGCCCAGCAGCGGCACCCCGTTCTCACGGGCGTAGCGGATGGCGCCGATCTTGCCCTCGATGCCGCGCACGCCGAAGCCGCCGGGGATGAGGATGCCGTCCGCGCCGTCCAGCTCGGAGGCGGCGCCGGAGGGGCTGGCGCAGTTGTCGCTGGCCACCCAGCGGATGTTGACGCGGGTGTCGGTGGCGAAGCCGCCCGCGCGCAGCGCCTCGCTGACCGACAGGTAGGCGTCGGGCAGGTCGATGTACTTGCCGACCAGGGCGATGGTGACCTCGTGGTCGGGCTGGTGCACGCGGCGCAGCAGCTCGTCCCACTCGGTCCAGTCCACGTCCCGGAAGGGCATGCCCAGGCGGCGCACGACGTAGGCGTCCAGGCCCTCGCGGTGCAGGACCTTGGGGATGTCGTAGATCGAGGGGGCGTCGGGGGTGGAGACCACCCCGGCCTCGTCCACGTCGCACATGAGGCTGATCTTGGACTTCAGGCTCTGCGTGATGGGGCGGTCCGAGCGGCACACGATGGCGTCGGGCTGGATGCCGATGCTGCGCAGGGCGGCCACGGAGTGCTGGGTGGGCTTGGTCTTCATCTCGCCGGACGGGCCGAGGAAGGGAATGAGGGACACGTGCAGGAAGAAGCAGTTGTCCCGGCCGATCTCGTGGCGGATCTGGCGGACCGCCTCCAGGAAGGGCTGTGACTCGATGTCGCCGACCGTGCCGCCGATCTCGGTGATGACGATGTCGACGTCGGGGGCGTCCATCGCGTAGATGCGCGCCTTGATCTCGTTGGTGATGTGCGGGATGACCTGCACGGTGTCGCCGAGGTAGGCGCCCTGGCGCTCCTTGGCGATGACGCTGGAGTAGATCTGGCCGGTGGTGACGTTGGCCGTCGCGGACAGCTCGGTGTCCAGGAAGCGCTCGTAGTGGCCGACGTCCAGGTCGGTCTCGGCCCCGTCGTCGGTGACGAAGACCTCGCCGTGCTGGAAGGGGTTCATCGTCCCCGGGTCGACGTTGAGGTAGGGGTCGAGCTTTTGCATGGTGACCCGCAGGCCGCGCGACTTCAGGAGTCGTCCCAGGCTGGAAGCGGTCAGGCCTTTACCGAGACTGGAGGCGACGCCGCCGGTAACGAAAAGGTGCTTGGTACTCGCGGCGGATGCCAAAGTGGTGCTCCCGTGGGTTGAGTGGCTACGGCGGGCTCGGGTCGGGCTGAGCGGCCGTGCGGCGGTCCGGTTGCGGGCGGTTGAATCGTCGCTCCGGCCGCCGGACTCCACGGGGCACCAGGATAACAGGCACCCCGGATGTCCACAGCCGGGGACACCGCCGTACACCCCCGTGCTCCCTCCCGCCACCAGCGCGATCGCCTTCTCCACAGCGGTTCGGACCGCGCAGCGGCGCGCGGAAACCGTTTGTGGCGCCCTGGGAGCCGGGGCCCGTGGAGCTGGCAGAGGATGGGTGCCGGGCGACGAACGCCACAGGGGCGCCTCAGGCGGGGAACGCCCCGGCGCGGCCCAGGTAGGCGGGCGGCCGCTTGTCCAGGCGCTCGCCCATCCACTCGCCCAGGGCGGCGGCCCCGGAGAGGCTGATCCCGGTGTGCAGGCCGCTGCGGTGCAGCGCGTACAACAGGTCCTCGGTGGCGATGTTTCCGGTGGCGGCGGGCGCGAACGGGCAGCCGCCGAAGCCGCCCAGGCTGGAGTCGAGCACCCGCACGCCCGCGTCCACGGCCGCGAGCGCGTTCGCGTAACCGGTGTTGCGGGTGTTGTGGAAGTGACAGCGCAGCGCACGGCCGCCAGCGACCTCGCCGACCGCGGCCACGAGTCCGGTCACCTGGCGGGGCACGCCCACGCCGATCGTGTCGGCCAGGGCGATCTCCACCGCGCCGGTGTCGGCGACGCGGCGGACCACCTCCACCACGCGCTCGGGCGCCACCTCGCCGTCGAAGGGGCAGCCGAACGCGGTGGAGACGGTGACGCTCAGCGGGATGCCCGTACCCTCCAGGGCGGCGTCGATGTCGGCCAGGGCGGCGAGCATCTCCTCGACGGTGCACCCCTGGTTGCGGACGCAGAACCCGTCGGTGGCGGGCACCGCGACGTTGACCTCGGAGACCCGCGCGGCCACCGCGCGGTCCAGGCCGCGCCGGTTGAGGACCAGTCCGATGTGGGAAACCCCCGGCGCGCGCGTGACGCCCGCCATGATCTCCTCGGCCCCGGCCATCTGGGGGACGCGCTTGGGATTGACGAAACTGACCGCCTCGATCCGGCGCGCCCCGGCGGCCACCGCGCGGTCGATCAGCTCGATCCGGTCCTCGACCGAGAGGGTCCTCGCCTCGTTCTGGAGGCCGTCGCGCGGCCCCACCTCGACGATCTCGACGTGCTCCGCGCCCTCGGGCCCGCTGTCGCTGGCGGCCATCGTCCGTCCCCTTCCACGCGCCGTTGCGTCAGCGCACAGGGTAGTGGAGCGCCCGTCGGCGGATCCGCACCAGGGGGCTGTGGGGGGGTGGGGGTGTGTGGTCGCGCTCGCGTCAGCCGGTGGGGGGTGAACCCCGGCCCGTGGGGGGTTTGAACCCCAGCCCGAGGGGGGTTTGAAGCCCGACTCCAGGAGGGTTTGAACCCCGACCATTCGGTGGTTGAGCGGGGTTCAAACCCCCACGGGTGGGCGTGAGCGCGATCGCACATCCTCAACCACCAAAAGCATTAAAATCCAGCCCCCCACGTGCTGAGGCGAGCGCGACCGTGCACGCCTAACCACCCCCACCGGCTGGGGCTCAAAACCCCGGGGATCAACGCAGAGCCAGCGCGGGGCGAACCTCCCAGGTCGTCCACACCGGGCGGTACCCCATGCGGTGCCAGAACGGCCCCGACAGCGGGTTCATCGCCGCGTAGTTGAGCACGGAGACGCCCACACCATGGCTGTCCAGCGCCTGGTGCGCCTGGCCCACCAGCGCGGTGCCGATCCCGCTGCCGCGCTCCGCCGCGGTCACCACGCCGTAGCCGATGTGCGCGATCGGGCGCGCGTTGACCAGCGACTTGGCCCAACGGGAGCGCTCCGGCGGGGAGACCCACAGCAGGCCCACGGCGCGGCCGCGCCGCTCGGCCAGCCAGATCCAGGACCGCGAGCGGTTCAGCGCCCTGGCGGCCACCTCACGGGTCTGCTCGGCGGTGTCGGGTTGCAGGAACACCCCGCCGAAGTGCTGTTCGTAGCGGTGCTCCTCCATCAGCAGACCGACCACCTGGGTCAGGTCGCTGCGGTCGGCCAGCCGGATGGTCACGTCGCGCGGCGGCAGCGACGGGGGCACGCCGCGGCGGCGCTGGCGGGCGGCCAGCACGGTGTAGGGCTGTAGGCCGTGGCGCTGGAGCGGGATGATGCCGCACACGTCGCGGGCGGGCCAGCTCACCAGGGCCGCCGACTCCGATCCGGTGCCGGTCGGCAGGTCCTCCAGCTGGTCGCGCCAGCTGGTCAGCAGCGAGTCCAGGGCGCGGCCGGGGTCGGGGCCGCCCACGATGGGGGTGAGCCAGTGCTGGTCGGGCACGCCCCATATCCGGCCGACCTCGCCCGGCTGGTACCAGGTGTAGTGCATGGTGCCAGCGGCGACGGCGCGGCCGTCCTCGTCGCTGACGGTCAGGAGGGGGTAGGAGCCCGGAGCGAAGTTGATCGGCTCGGGCAACAGTGAATCCACGGCCGCCCAGCGCTGGGCGGCCGAGCTCACCAACGGGTCCAGGCCGACGTCGCCCCCGGGCGACTCATCATGCCGCACCCGTGCGACATAACCGCTCATCCACCCCTCCCCTAGCGGGTCCTCACGTCGAACGCGCGCCCTCGGAACGGCTCCGGCAGGGCGCGTGCGCCGCACCTGGGCCGTCGTGTCACCCCGGCAGGATCGTGTCACCCCGGCAGGAACAGGCCGCACCGCAGGCGGGACGAAACGACCGTACCGCCTCAGAGCCGACCAGGAGGACGAAACAGCCAACTGCAACCAAGAATTCACTGCGCGTCGCCACGCCCGCTCGGCCTCGGCGTCCCCGCGTCGCCATTCCTGCGCGCGCTCGGACGCGCACCACGGTAACGGATCGAAGATCACTCTCGGGTGCCGGGGCGGTCAACGCCCCGACACGGATTCCCCGACGCGGCTTTCCCGGCACGCGCGCCCACGTCCGCGGGATCACCGCTGGGCGGTGCCGCCCTCGGCCACGGTGGTGTTGCGCCCGTGGTTGATCACCTCGGGCTCGCCGGAGGCGAAGGAGATCCTGTTGTCCACTCCGACCAGCACGATCTTGTCCGCCGAGCCCACGTCGACGGTGGACCCGCGACCGGTGGCGCGCACCAGCCCGCAGTCACCGTGCAGCACGACGACGGCGTCGTCCGCGGTCACGACGACCTCGCGTTCGCCGCAGTCCTCGCTCACCTCGGCACCGTCGTCGACGACGATGAGCACGTCCTCGGTGCTGACGTTGTGCTTGGGCATGTCGGGCCCGTCCTCGTCGGAGGCGTTCTCGGTGCCCGGGGCGCCGTTGGGCGGCTCGACGTCCTCGTGCCCGAAGGCCAGACCACAGCCGGGAAGGAGGCTGGTGATCAGCAGGCCGCCGCCCGCGGCCACGAGAAGCCGAACTCTCATGTTCTCCCCCACAACCGGATAACCGGCAATTGCGACATACGGCTTGCGCGAAGCCAAGAGTATGTCACGCGGAGGTAACTGCGCGACCTCACCGTTCTCAAAAAGTTTCTGTTCCGAGATGTGAGCGCCGACCTGATCCCGGTGTTCCCAGAGCTGGAAACGCTACCCCATGGGCACTGGCGTCACTTCACCCCGGCCGCGTCCATGCCGCGGAGCTCACGTTTGAGTTCGCCGATCTCGTCGCGCAACCGGGCCGCCAGCTCGAACTGGAGGTCGGTGGCCGCCTGGTGCATCTGCTCGCTCAGCTGCTCGATGAGCCCGGCCAGCTCCGCGCGCGGCATGTTCGACACGTCCGCCGAACGCTCGCCCAGCGCGGGCACCGGCGCCCGGCCGCCCCTGCTCCCCGGGCTGCGGTACCCGGTGGACATGAGCTCCTCGGTGTCCACGTCCTCGCGGTTGAGCGTGTCCAGGATGTCGGCGATCTGCTTGCGCAGCGGCGTGGGGTCGATCCCGTGCTCGGCGTTGTAGGCCAGCTGCTTGTCCCGGCGCCGGTTGGTCTCGTCGATGGCCGCCCGCATGGAGTCGGTGACGTTGTCGGCGTACATGTGCACCTGGCCCGCGACGTTGCGCGCCGCGCGCCCGATCGTCTGGATCAGCGAGGTCTCCGAGCGCAGGAAGCCCTCCTTGTCCGCGTCCAGGATCGCCACCAGCGACACCTCGGGCAGGTCCAGGCCCTCGCGCAGCAGGTTGATGCCCACCAGCACGTCGAACTCGCCCACGCGCAGCTCGCGCAGCAGCTCCACGCGGCGCAGCGTGTCCACCTCGCTGTGCAGGTAGCGGACCCGGATGCCGAGTTCGGTGAAGTAGTCGGTGAGGTCCTCGGACATCTTCTTGGTGAGCGTGGTGACCAGCACCCGCTCGTCGCGCTCGGCGCGCACCCGGATCTCGTGGACCAGGTCGTCGATCTGCCCGTCGGTCTGCTTGACCAGCACCTCGGGGTCGACCAACCCGGTGGGGCGGATGACCTGCTCGACCACCTCACCGCCGCCCTGGCGCAGCTCGTAGCGGCCCGGCGTCGCCGACAGGTAGATGCTCTGCCCGATGCGCTCGGTGAACTCCTCCCACCTCAGCGGCCGGTTGTCCATCGCCGAGGGCAGTCGGAACCCGTGCTCCACCAGGGTCCGCTTGCGCGCGGCGTCGCCCTCGTACATCGCGCCGATCTGCGGGACGGTCACGTGGGACTCGTCCAGCACCAGCAGGAAGTCCTCGGGGAAGTAGTCCAGGAGCGTGTTGGGCGGACTGCCCGGCTCGCGGCCGTCGAAGTGCCGCGAGTAGTTCTCGATGCCCGAGCAGGTGCCCAGCTGGCGCATCATCTCCAGGTCGTGGGTGGTGCGCATGCGCAGCCGCTGAGCCTCCAGCAGCTTGCCCTGGCCCTCCAGTTCGGCCAGCCGCTCGCCCAGTTCCGCCTCGATGGTGGCGATCGCCCGCTCGGTGCGCTCCTCACCGGCCACGTAGTGCGAGGCGGGGAAGATGAACATCTCCTGGCTCTCTCCCAGCACCTCGCCGGTGAGCGGGTGCAGGGTCAGCAGGCGTTCGACCTCGTCACCGAACATCTCGATGCGGATCGCCAGCTCCTCGTAGACCGGGATGATCTCGATGGTGTCGCCCCGCACGCGGAACGTGCCGCGCGTGAACGCGGTGTCGTTGCGGGAGTACTGCATCTCCACCAGGCGGCGCAGCAGGTCGTCGCGGTCGACCTCCATGCCCACCGCCAACTGCGCCATCCGGTCCACGTACTCCTGCGGGGTGCCCAGGCCGTAGATGCACGAGACCGAGGCGACCACGATCGTGTCCCGGCGCGTGAGCAGCGAGTTGGTGGCCGAGTGGCGCAGCCGCTCGACCTCGTCGTTGATCGAGGAGTCCTTCTCGATGAAGGTGTCGCTCTGCGGGACGTAGGCCTCGGGCTGGTAGTAGTCGTAGTACGACACGAAGTACTCGACGGCGTTGTTGGGCAACATCTGGCGCAGCTCGTTGGCGAACTGCGCCGCCAGGGTCTTGTTGGGCTGCATCACCAGGGTGGGCCGCTGGAGCTGCTCCACCGTCCACGCCACGGTCGCCGTCTTGCCGGTGCCGGTCGCGCCGAGCAGCACCGTGTGCGGCTCCCCGTCCCGTACCCTCCTGCTGATCTCGGCGATCGCGCCCGGCTGGTCTCCCGCCGGGGTCATCTCCGAGATCACCTCGAAGGGCGCCTCGCTGCGTTTGATGTCGCTGACCGGTCGCACGTCGCCTCTTCTCCCATCGAGCGGCGGGCCGCCCCCGCTACCCGCGTGTCCCTCACCCCCAACGCTACCCACCACCTACGACATCCCTTCCCGGTCGAGGGCGCGGAGTTACCATCGAGACCAGCGCTCTGCGTCCGAAGCGAGGTGACAGCCGTGTCACACCCCTCCAGACCGACCTTCGACCCGGACCTCCCCACACGCGCGGTCGCGCGTATGAGGGCCCATCCCGAGAAGCTGCTCCCCGCCGCGGCCCGCCCGCGGCGCGGGCCCACCTGGCGCCAGGGCGCCGCGATCACGGCCGCGGGGTGCACCTCCCTGGCCGCCGTCGCCCTGCTCTCCCCGGCCGCGGGGGCCGTCCTGGTGGCCCTGCTCTGCCTGGGGACGACCGCGGCCGTCCTCGGCCTGGCCTCGCTCAGGGGCTCCTTCACCGACGACTGGGCCGACCTGGTCATGCACGCCTTCTGGGCGCTGCCCGCCTCCACCGTGGGCGTCCTGGGCGCCCGGATGCTGCTCGACCAGGCACTCGGGCCGGTCGGCACCGCCGTTCCCGGGGACCCCGCGACCGCCGTCCTCTACCTGACCGCCGCCGCGGGCGGAGCCGGGGCCATCATGCGGCCCGGCATGGTCACCCGCCTGGCCTCGGAGTACGCCGACCGGTACGTGCTGCCCCAGGACTTCGGCCGCACCCACGGCTACGCCTCCCGCGACGAGGAGCCCGAGGCACACCTGTTCGCCGCGCTCCAGCAGGCCACCGACCGGGTGGAGGAGGGCGTCCGGGTGCTCGGCGACTCCTTCGACGCCGCCCAGACCCTGCCCCTGCTGCGCGAGGAGGAGTGGCGGCTGTCCCAGGAGCTGCTGCGGCTGCGCTCCCTGCGCAGGGAGCTGGTGGCGCGCCGGCGCGAAGCCGTGTCCGAGCAGGTCACCCGGGCGCTCCAACCGCAGGAGGAGGCGGTGGCCCGCGCCCACGAGGCGCTCACCGAACGGGTCGGGGTGCTAACCGGTTACGGCGAGCGGGTGCACGCGGCGGTGACCGCGCACCGCGAGTGGGAGCAGTGCCAGGAGATCGCCGACCGCGCCGGGGACTACGCCGACCTGGCGCTGTCCTCCGCACAGGAGCAGGTGCGCCCCCAGGAGATCGACGACAGCCTGCTCAGCGTGGAGGCCGCGCACTCGGTCCGCGAGGAGCTGGTGCGCGAGGCCGTGGCCGCCGGGTCGTCCCTGTCCGAGGTCCTGCACCGCGACCGCGGACGAGGGTGACGGGGAGAGGACCAGCGGACCGGCCAGAACCGTTGCTGCTGTGGCACGAGGTCACTG
Organism: Nocardiopsis synnemataformans; assembly: GCF_965343085.1. Classification (NCBI taxonomy): domain Bacteria; kingdom Bacillati; phylum Actinomycetota; class Actinomycetes; order Streptosporangiales; family Nocardiopsidaceae; genus Nocardiopsis; species Nocardiopsis synnemataformans. The sequence continues at coordinate 29,784 of NZ_CBDRFA010000002.1, forward strand.
CGAAGGGGTCGGGGACCGCTACCGCGCCCGCCTGAGGAGTTCGCGCCAGAGCTCGGCCACCCGCTCCGCCAGCTCCTCACGGGTGCCGGAGTTGTCCACCACCAGGTCGGCGACGGCCAGGCGGGTGTCCCGGTCGGCCTGCGCGCGGATGCGGGCCTCCACCTGCTCGCGCGGCATGCCGCGGTCGGTCGCGACCCGCTCCACCCGCACCGCGTCGGGGGCGTCCACCACGACCACCACGTCGTAGAGCGGCCCCAGGCCGTTCTCCACCAGCAACGGGACGTCGTAGACCACCACCTCCACGCCGGAGGCGACGGCCTCCTCCATGAGTTGGGCGCTGCGCTCGCCCACCAGGGGGTGCACGATGGCGTTGAGCCTGTTCAGACTGTCCTCGTCGGCGAAGACGATCTCCCCGAGCCGGGGCCGGTCCAGCCGCCCGTCCGGGGTGAGCACCCGCTCACCGAACTCGGCGACGACCGCCTCCAGACCCGGCGTGCCGGGTTCGACGACCTCCCGGGCGATGGCGTCGGCGTCGACCACGGTGGCGCCGTAGGCGGCCAGTCCGGTCGCGACCGCGCTCTTGCCTGAGCCGATCCCGCCGGTGAGTCCCACTTTGAGCATGTCCGAAACCCTAGACGTCCGCTTCGGTCCGGTTCACGGCGCCCCGCCTACCGCGCGGCCCGGGCGGCGCCGTCCGCGCACTCTCCGACCGGTGTGAGCTCCTTGCGCATGTGCACCATGACCAGGTGCTCGGCAACGCGCTCGCGGGAGGTCTCGGCGTACCCCAGGCCGCGGTAGAGCCGCTGTTGTCCGGTGTCCTGGGCCCCCGAGGACAGGGTGAGCGAGGCCAGGTCGGGGTAGCGTTCGCGCAGGCGGCCCTCGAGGTCGGCGAGCAGCGCCCGCGCGATCCCCCGACGGCGCAGGTCGGGCACGACCGCCAGGCGGGAGAGCACCGCGCTGGTGCCCATCACCCGCGCCCGCACCGAGCCGACCAGGCGGGTTCCGGCGACCGCCTTGAGCACGAGGGTGTCCTCCTGCCCCAGAAGTCTCTCCACCCTCTCCAGGCTTTCGGTGAGCGCCAGCACGAACGGGTCGCCGAAGGCCTGGGCCTCGTCGACGAACGCCGCCCGCTGGAGGGTGAAGACCTCGCCCGCGTCGGCGGGGACGGCCGGGTGGATGTCGAACACGTCGCCTCCTGAAGGGCCCCTCCGTCGGGGGACACGCCAAGAGCCTAGCCCCCGGCCCCGGCGACGCCGCGAAACCCGGCCGGGGCCGGGCACGGCGAAGGGCCGCCCCCTCCGGAGAGGGGACGGCCCCAGGCTGCTTCTCAGCACTGCCTCAGAAGCTGGTGTGTCCTCAGAGGCTGTTTAGGCCTCGCCACCCGCGAGCTTCTCGCGCAGGGCGGCCAGGGCCTCGTCGGAGGCCAGGGCGCCGCTGGAGGACTCCGAGCCGGACGAGCTGGCGCTGCTCTGCCCGCCACCGGTGTAGTCGTCCTCCTCCACCGGAGCAGGAGCGTTGGCGGCGTCGGCCTCGGCCGCGCGCGCCTCCTCGACCTGCTTGCGGTGCGCCTCGAACCGGGCCTGGGCCTCGGCGTAGCTGCGCTCCCACTCGTCGCGCTGGGCCTCGAAGCCCTCGAGCCACTCGCCGCTGTCCGCGTCGAAGCCCTCGGGGTACTTGTAGTTGCCCTGCTCGTCGTACTCCGCGGCCATGCCGTAGAGGGTGGGGTCGAAGTCCACCTGGTCCGGCGAGACGCTCTCGTTGGCCTGCTTCAGCGAGAGGCTGATGCGGCGGCGGTCGAGGTCGATGTCGATGATCTTGACGAAGATCTCGGTGCCGACCTGGACGACCTGCTCGGGCACCTCGACGTGGCGCTCGGCCAGCTCGGAGATGTGGACCAGGCCCTCGATGCCCTCCTCGACGCGCACGAACGCACCGAACGGAACCAGCTTGGTGACCTTGCCGGGAACGACCTGGCCGATCTGGTGGGTCCGGGCGAACTGCTGCCACGGGTCTTCCTGGGTCGCCTTGAGCGACAGGGAGACGCGCTCGCGCTCCATGTCCACGTCGAGAACCTCGACGGTGACCTCCTGGCCGACCTCGACGACCTCGCTCGGGTGGTCGATGTGCTTCCAGGACAGCTCGGAGACGTGCACCAGACCGTCGACGCCGCCCAGGTCCACGAACGCACCGAAGTTGACGATCGAGGAGACCACACCCTTGCGGATCTGGCCCTTCTGGAGGGTGTTGAGGAAGGTCTGGCGGACCTCCGACTGGGTCTGCTCGAGCCAGGCGCGGCGGGACAGGACCACGTTGTTGCGGTTCTTGTCCAGCTCGATGATCTTCGCCTCGAGCTCGCGGCCGACGTAGGGCTGGAGGTCGCGCACACGGCGCATCTCGACCAGGGAGGCGGGCAGGAAGCCGCGCAGACCGATGTCGAGGATGAGGCCGCCCTTGACGACCTCGATGACGGTGCCGGTGACGACGCCGTCCTCCTCCTTGATCTTCTCGATCGTGCCCCAGGCGCGCTCGTACTGGGCGCGCTTCTTGGACAGGATCAGGCGGCCTTCCTTGTCCTCCTTCTGGAGGACGAGGGCCTCGACCTGGTCACCGACGGCAACAACCTCGCCGGGGTCGACGTCGTGCTTGATCGAGAGTTCCCGTGAGGGAATCACACCCTCGGTCTTGTAGCCGATGTCGAGCAAGACCTCGTCTCGATCGACCTTCACGATGGTGCCCTCGACAATGTCACCGTCGTTGAAGTACTTGATGGTCTCGTCGATCGCCGCGAGGAAGGCTTCCTCGGACCCGATGTCGTTGACCGCTACCTGGGGTGTCGAGGTGGCCTCGGTGCTGCTCGTCATGTGTGGGTGGACTCCGGATACGGACAGATTCAGAAAGATGGTCACATCGCGGGTTCGAACCCGTCGATCCGTCGTCCGAGGAGCGGAGCCGAGGCGGCGATGAACCGCCTGGACACCAATCGCCAGGTGCAGAGTGTCGACCGGAGCGGCGCGACCCCGCCGACCCTCATCGGAGACAGCGGACGCACGCAAGAACCCACAACGCTCCCGCCAGAATATGAGACAAGGGCGTCCTGGTCAATCGGAACCCAGGGCAGCCAACCTGGCGTAGGTCGCAATGGCGGCAATTTACCCGAGCATGGCGGTCAAGATCAACTGGGGGGTAGACCCACGTCCGAACGGGGGTTTCGTCCCCGTGGGACGACCGCGCGCCGGCGGCTGGGGCACCGGCGCGGACCCCGGAAGAAAAAGTACGAAGAGCCGGTTACGGTCAGTCCGCGGAGGGCTTGGAGCGTGACCGTTTGACCGCGCTCCGCTGTTTCTTGGCGTCCAGGCGGCGCTGCTTGGCCCTGCGGCTCGGACGGGTCGCGCGGCGCTCGCGGGCGGGCGGCGCGATCGCCTCCTCCAGCAGGGCGGCCATCCGCTCCCGGGCCTCGGCCCGGTTGCGCGACTGCGAGCGGTGGGTCTGCACCGTGACCGTGAGCACGTCCCCGACCAGGCGCCCCCGGAGCCGCGCCAGCGCGCGCTGGCGCCGCGTGCCGCCCAGGCCGGGGCAGGTCGCCACGTCCAACGACAGCGACACCCGGGTGTCGGAGGTGTTGACGTGCTGGCCGCCGGGCCCCGACGAGCGTGAGAAGCGCCACGTGAGGGCGTCGGCGGGGACGGTCACCGGACCCGCGCTCAGCCCCTCTTCAGCCGTGCCCCGTGTCGTCACCGTCCCCGCCCTCCCGTCGTACGCGGGCCGCGGACCCTGTCAGTGCGCGGCGTCGTGCCAGTTCTGGCCGCTGCCGACCGAGACGGCCAGCGGCACACGCAGATCATAGGCGGAGCTCATCTCGCGCGCCACGATGTTTTCGACCTCCCCGCGCTCGCCGGGGGCGACCTCCACCACGAGTTCGTCGTGCACCTGGAGCAGGACCCGCGAGGTGAACCCGCCCTCGGTGAGGGCCGCGTCCACCCGGAGCATGGCCACCTTGATGATGTCGGCGGCCGACCCCTGGATCGGCGCGTTGAGCGCCATCCGCTCGGCCATCTCCCGGCGCTGGCGGTTGTCGCTGGTCAGGTCGGGCAGGTAGCGGCGCCGTCCCAGGATGGTCTCGGTGTAGCCGACCCGGCGGGCCTCCTCCACCACGGCGTTGAGGTAGTCGCGCACCCCGCCGAACTCGGCGAAGTAGTCCTCCATCAGGCGCTTGGACTCCTCCGGCGTGATCCCCAGCTGCTGGGACAGGCCGTAGGCGCTCAACCCGTAGGCCAGGCCGTAGCTCATGGCCTTGATCCTGGACCGCGCCTCGCCGTCCACCCGCTCGACCTCGACGTCGAAGATCTGCGCGGCCATCTGCGCGTGGAAGTCGTAGCCGCTGTTGAAGGCGTCGATCAGCGCCTGCTCGCCCGACAGGTGCGCCATGATGCGCAGCTCGATCTGGCTGTAGTCGGCGGTGAGCAGCTCCTCGTAGCCCTCCCCCACCACGAACGCGCGCCGGATGCGCCGCCCCACGTCGGTGCGCACCGGGATGTTCTGGAGGTTGGGGTCGGTGGAGCTGAGGCGCCCGGTCGCCGCCACCGTCTGGTTGAAGGTGGTGTGGATGCGGCCGTCGTCGGCGACGGTCTTGATCAGCCCCTCGACCGTGGTGCGCAGCTTGGTCTGGTCGCGGTGGTGCAGCAGGACCGCGGGCAGCTCGTTGTCGGTCTGGGCGGCCAGCCACGCCAGCGCGTCGGCGTCGGTGGTGTAGCCCGTCTTGATCTTCTTGGTCCTGGGCAGGCCCAGGTCCTCGAACAGGATCTGCTGGAGCTGCTTGGGCGAGCCGAGGTTGAACTCGCGGCCCACGATCTCGTGCGCGCGCTCCACCGCGCCACGGCCCGCCGCGGCGAACTCGCCCTGGAGCTCCTCCAGGTAGGCGCGGTCGGCGGCGATCCCCGCCCGCTCCAGGCGCGCCAGCACGTCCACCAGCGGCAGTTCGACCTCGTGCAGCAGGTGGGTGCCGCCGCGCTTGTCGAGTTCGGCGGAGAGGACCCCGGCCAGGTCGCGGGTGGCGCTCGCGCGCACGGCCAGCAGGTGCTGGCGGCCCGAGCCCGCCCCGCCCTCGTCGCCCAGGTCCAGGGTCAGCTGGTCGCCGGAGGAGTCCTCCTCCAGCTCCCGGCCCAGGTACCTGCGGCACAGGTCGGCCAGGTCGAAGCGGCGCTGGCCCGGCTGGACCAGGTAGGCGGCCAGGGCGGTGTCGCTGACCACCCCGCCCAGCTCCCACCCGTGCGCGCCCAGGGCCAGCAGGGCGCCCTTGTACTCGTGCACCGCCTTGGGGCGGCGTGGGTCGGCCAGGAAGCCCGCCAGCGCCTCGGTGTCGGCCGGGTCCAGGGCGGTGGGGTCGACGAACACGGCGTCGCCGGAGGGCACGCTGATCGCCAGCGCGTCCACCCGGCCGGTGCCCTGCCCCCAGGTTCCGTCCAGGGCGAGCCCGGCGGGCGCGGTGGGTGTGAGGGTGTCGGAGACCGCGTCGTCGGGGGCCGCGTGCGCGGCCAGCCAGGCGGCCAGCTCGCCGGTCCCGGCCACGGTCAGCTCCACGCGGAAGCCCTCGACCGCCTCGGCCCCCGCCTCCCCGGAGCCGTCCTCGGGCAGGCGGACGACGGCGTAGAGGCGCTCGCGCAGGTTGGAGGCGAACTCCAGGTTGTCGAAGAGCGCGTCGATCCCGGTGCGGTCGGCCTCGCCCAGGGCCAGGGCGGTGACCTCCGCCTCCAGTTCCACGTCCGTGGCCAGCCGGTTGAGCCGCTGGTTGCGCAGGACGTCGTCCAGGTGGTCGCGGAAGCTCTGCCCCGCCTTGCCGCCGAGCTCGTCGGCGTGGGCGACCAGCTCGTCCAGGGACCCGTACTTGGTGATCCACTTGGCGGCGGTCTTGGGGCCCACGCCGGGCACGCCGGGCAGGTTGTCGGCCTTCTCCCCCACCAGGGCGGCCAGGTCGCGGTAGCGCTCGGGGGTGACCCCGTACTTGTCCTCGACCGCGGCGGGGTCCATCCGCCGCAGGTCCGACAGGCTCTTGCCCGGGTACAGGACCGTGCAGGAGTCGGTGACCAGCTGGAAGGCGTCGCGGTCTCCGGAGGCGATGAGCACCTCCATCCCGGCCTCGCCGCCCTGGTGGGCCAGGGTGGCGATGACGTCGTCGGCCTCGAACCCCGGTGCGGACAGGTTGGCGACGCCGATCAGCCGCATCAGGTCCTGGGTGAGCGGCACCTGGGAGGGGAACTCCGGCGGGGTGTCGGAGCGGCCGTCCTTGTACTCGGCGTACTCCTCGTGCCGGAAGGTGGGGCCGGACAGGTCCCAGGCCACCGCGACGTGGGTGGGCTCCTCGTCGCGCAGCAGCTTGACCAGCATCGACGCGAAGCCGTACACGGCGTTGGTCGACTGCCCGGTACTCGTGCCGAACTTGTCCACCGGGAGCGCGAAGAACGCGCGGAAGGCCATCGAGTGGCCGTCCAGGAGGAGGAGCCGGGGGCGCCTGCCGCCGTCACCGGTCCGGGATGTCTGTTCGGGGGTCTCTCGCTTGGTCACCACAGACGAATCCTAGGATGTGGAGGAGACACTTCGCGGCCATACCGCGAGGGCAGTGACACGACGGCGGGGACGCCGCCCCCGGTCCGGCGCGGCCCGGGCCCGGCCGCGGCGGGGTCCCGAGGAGGCGGAGGGCACATGACGACGGACTCCGAGGCGATGCGGCGGATGCTCGACACGGGCGCCCTGGCGGGCGGTCTGGGCGAGCGCATGGGCATCGAGGTGACGGAGGCGTCGGCCGAGCGCGTGGTGGGCCGGATGCCGGTGGAGGGCAACGTCCAGCCGTTCGGTCTGCTGCACGGCGGCGCGTCGTGCGTGCTGGCCGAGTCCCTGGGGTCGATCGGCGCCACGGCCCACGCGTCCCGGTTCGGCAAGGTCGCGGTCGGCATCGAGATCAACGCCACGCACCACCGCTCGGCCACCGAGGGGTACGTGACCGGTGTGGCCACCCCGGTGCACCTGGGCCGGACGCTGACCACCTGGGACATCACCATCACCGACGACGGGGGCCGGAAGGTGTGCACCTCCCGGCTCACGTGCATGCTGCGCGAACTGCCGGAGGCGTAGTGGTCTCCGGCGGCCTCGGAGGCGCTCGGCGGGCCCACCAGGTGCGAACCCGCTCTGCCGACCCGTCCCGGACCCGCCGACGGCTGCTCTGGGACAGGACTGAGGGGCGGGCGCTCCGATACGGTCGCGCCTTCCGTGCCGCGTATAGCGGTCAAGGGTTTTCTCGTTTTAAGGAAGGACCGCTTCACACCCGCGTGTAGCCCGCCTGTGGCTTTCCTCCGGCCCGGCCGCCACCCTTGACGGTCGGGCTTCGTCATGCCTGCCCACCGCGACAGTTCGCTACCCCGTGAGCACGGAAAGCTGTGATCTGTACAGAGACGAAACGCCGGATGTCAATGATGACTACAGAGCCATAACAGCCTGACGGCGAGTCGGCACCAACGCCCGTTCCGTCCTTTCCGCGCCAGAACTTTCATGATTAAGCTCCGCTAACGCTCCTGATTAAGTCATGCCACACATCACGGACATTCAGGACGCGCATGCTCATGGCACGCCTGCCCCGCGCAGCGCGTGCTTCGCCGGTTGAACGGAGTGACCACGATCATGGCTAGCAAGAAGGTCCTAGGCCTCACTGCCGCAACCGCGGCCCTCGTCCTCGGCCTGACCGCGTGTGGCAGCGACGGGGGCGAAGGAGGCGGCGGCGGTGAGGGCGGTGAGGAGTTCACCTACGGCATCCTCTACCCGCAGACCGGCAACCTCGCCTTCCTCGGCCCGCCCCAGCTCCGCGCCGCCGAGTACGCGATCTCCGAGATCAACGGGGCCGGCGGCATTCTCGGCACCGACGTCCCCGCCCTGGTCGAGGGCGACGAGGCCGGCGACAACGCCCAGGCCAACGAGGCCGCCAACAACCTCGTCTCCGACCAGGTGAACGCCGTCATCGGCGCCGCCGCCTCCGGCATGACGCAGGCGACCTACGACACCATCACCGGTGCCGAGATCGTCCAGTGCTCGGGCTCCAACACCGCCGCCGAGCTGAGCGAGATCGAGGACAACGGCTACTACTTCCGCACCGCGCCGAGCGACCTGCTCTCCGCCGTCGTGATGGCCCGCACGATGGTCGAGAACGGCAACCAGAACATCGCCATCGTCGCGCGCGCCGACGACTACGGCGGCGGCTACGCGGGCGCCCTCCAGGCCGAACTGGAGAGCCTGGGCGCCCAGGTCGTGGTCAACGAGACCTACGACCCGCTGGCCACCACCTTCGACTCGGTCGTCACCAGCGTCACCAGCGAGGAGCCGGACGCCGTCGCGCTCATCGCCTTCGAGGAGGGGGCGCAGGTCATCGCCCAGCTCCTGGAGAGCGATGTCGAGGGCGAGCAGCTCTACGTCACCGACGGCCTCAACGACCCGAACCTGGGCGAGACCGTCAGCGCCGACAACCCCGAGAGCGTCACCGGCATCACCGGTATCGCCCCCAGCGCCGACAACCCCGAGTTCACGGAGGGCCTGACCAGCTTCGCCGAGGACCTCGAGGTCTTCCAGTTCGCCCCGCAGGTCTACGACTGCGTCACCGTGATCGCCCTGGCAGCCGAGGCCGCGGGCAGCGTGAACCCGTCCGAGTACGTCGCCGAGCTGCCCAACGTCAGCCGTCCCGAGGGCACCGAGTGCGGCACCTTCGCCGAGTGCCGCGACCTGCTGGCCGACGGTGAGGAGATCAACTACCAGGGCGTCAGCGGCAACATCGACTTCAACGACAACGGTGACCCGACCGCCGCCACCTTCGAGATCTTCCACTACGGGGAGGACGGCCACGAGATCCTGGCCTACGAGGAGCACGCCCTGGAGGAGTAACGGCTCGCAGCGGCCCGCGTCGCACACGGCCTGATCCGTCACGGCACGGAGCGGCGCCCCGGGAGGAGGTTCTCCCGGGGCGCCGCTCTCTCTTGTGCGCGCCCCGCACCGGACGGCCGCACGCCGCGACACGGAAGACGCTGGGGACGCGGGAAAACGAGAGGCGGGGGGCGGGTCGGCCCGGAGCCGTCTCCACCCCCCGCCGTGTTCGACGGGGTTCAGCGCCCACTGAGGCCCGGGGTCACCCGAAACCAGGCGTCACCCGGGACTCAGCGGGCCCAGCGGCGGGCGATGTCGGCGGCCAGGGCGCGCAGCTCGTCCGCGGAGCGGGTCATGGCGGCCTCGACCGAGCCCGAGGACTCCACGAGGGAGTAGGTCTCGGTGATCCCGGCGGCGGCCGCCTCGGCGCGGCCGACCTTGACCGCGCCCGCGGTGACGACGCAGGGGACGCCGTGCTTGTTGGCGGCCTGGGCGACGCCGTGGGGCAGCTTGCCTCGCAGGGACTGGGAGTCGAAGGAGCCCTCGCCGGTGATGACCAGGTCGGCCCCCGAGAGGCGCTCGGCCAGGCGCACGGAGTCCAGGACCCGGCTGATGCCCGACTCGACGGTGCCGCCGAGCAGGAGCAGGGCGAAGCCCAGGCCGCCCGCGGCTCCGGCTCCGGGGGTGTCGCGGACGGCGCCCGCGGGGTCGACGCGGTCGGCGAAGGCGGTGAGGGCGGCGTCCAGGCGCTGCACCTGGTCGGGATCGGCGCCCTTCTGGGGGCCGAAGACCGCGCTGGCTCCGTGGATGCCCAGCAGAGGGTTGTCGACGTCGGTGGCGGCGACGACGCGGACCCCGGCCAGGGCCTGGCGGGCCGCGTCGAGGTCGACGTCCCCGGGGCCGGCCAGGGGGCCGCCGCCGTGGCTGAGGCGGTCGGCGGGGGTGGCGCCCAGGGCGGCCAGGAGACCGGCTCCGGCGTCGTTGGTGGAGCTGCCGCCGAGGCCGACGACGACGGTGCGGGCACCGGAGCGGACCGCGTGGGCGACCAGCTCTCCGACGCCGTGGGTGGTGGTGCGGCCGGGGTCTCGGTCACCGGCGGGCACCAGGTGGAGACCGCAGGCCTGGGCGCTCTCCACGTAGGCGGTGTCGCCGTCCAGGAGGTACTCCGCGGTCACGGGCGCGCCGAGGGGGCCGGTCACCTCGGTCCGGTGCACCTTGCCGCCGAGGGCCGTGTGCAGGACCTCGACGAAGCCGGGGCCTCCGTCGGAGAGCGGCAGCAGGTCCGTCGTGGCGGAGGGATCGGTCCGGTGCCAGCCGTCGGCGACCGCCTGCGCGGCTTCGAGGGCGGAGAGGGTACCGGCGAACTTGTCAGGAGCGATGAGGATACGCACCGCACCAGTGTGCCAGGCCACATTTCTCCCGGTGCGGGGTACCCCCGGCTGGTCAGAGGCCGGGCGCCCCGTAGACGGGGAACCAGCGGGAGCGGTCCTCCTCCAGGGGCAGGTCGCGGCCGATGGCGGCCTCGGCCTGGAGTTCCAGGGCGTTGTCCCGGCGGCCGTCGCCGAGGGGGGCGAAGGGGTAGAAGGTGCCGCGCTTGTAGAGGTAGACCAGCCCCAGCGAGCGCGTGCCGTCGGTGAAGCCGACCAGGGAGCACAGGAGCGAGGGCCCGTAGCCGTTGGCCTCCAGGGTGGAGTTGACGGCGTGCAGGTCGGTCACCAGGCCGGTGATGTCGGGGCCGGCGGCCCCGCCCGGCTCTTGGGCGGGTTGGCCGGAGCGGACCACCAGCCAGGTGTAGCCGTAGTCGTCGGTGACCTGTCCGACGGGCGGTCCCCCGTCGGCGTTGAGCAGCTCGGTGACGTCGCGCTCCAGGTCGGCGAAGGCGGCTCCCTCCGTGGCGCGGAAGGCGACGGAGCCGGTGCCGGTGGGCGTGAAGCCCGCGGCGGCCCGCAGGGTGACGGACGCCGAGGGCAGGCCGAACAGGGCGTCGAGGTCGGGCTGGGCCGGTTCGGAGCGCCCGAACAGCGCTCGCCAGAAGCTCATCGTGGCCGGTCCTCTCGTCGTGGTCGTGTCGTTTCCGCGCGGGCCGGATCGGCCCCGCTCCAGGACGGATCGGTACGGCCGCCGTCCGCTCCCGGAGGGAGCGGCCCGACGCGGTCGTCCCCTCCGGAGGCCTCCGCGGACGGGGTCAGCGCCCCTGCCCGAGCTGGCGCGAGATGTCGGACAGCTGCTCCAGCCGCTGCTGCACGGGCGGATGGGTGGCGACCAGCTGGCTGAAGCTGAACCCCTTGCGGGAGGAGGCCGGAGCGAAGAAGAAGGCGTTGAACGGCTCCGCCTGGCGCAGGTCACGGGTGGGGATGCGGGACATGTCGCCGGTGATCTTGGTCAGGGCGCTGCCCAGCACGGACGGGCGCCCGGTGAGGTAGGCGGCGGCGCGGTCGGCCGACAGCTCCCGGTAGCGCGACAGCGCCCGGGTGAGCAGGAAGCTGAGCGCCCAGGCCGCGGCGCTGACGACCACGACGAGCAGGGCGACCACGGCCGGTGCGGGCCCGTTGTTGTTGCCGCGCGTCGCCCCGGCGAACATCGCGAAGCGCAGCCCGGCCTGGGTCAGGAACCCGGCCACGATGCCGAGGAACCCGGCGACGGTCATCACCATGACGTCGCGGTGGGCGATGTGGGACAGCTCGTGCGCCAGGACCGCCTCCAGCTCGGGGCCGTCGAGGCGGCGCATGAGGCCGGTGGTCACGCACACGACCGCGGACTTCTCGTTGTGTCCGGTGGCGAAGGCGTTGGGCACGTCGGTGTCGGCGATCCCCACGCGGGGCTTGGACATGTCCGCCATGGCGCACAGCCGGTCGATGAGGGCGTGCAGCTCGGGTGCCTGCTGCGGGGTGACCTCCTTGGCTCCCATGGCGAACATGGCGATCCTGTCGGAGGCGAAGTAGCTGAACAGCGCGAACCCGACGACGATGACCAGCACCAGCCACACGTTGAGTCCCACCAGGACCAGCCCGACGACGAAGGCCGCGTAGACGAGGGCGAGCAGGCCCATGGTCGTCACCATGCGGGCGGTCAGTCCCCGGTCAGGTCTGAACTTGGATCCGGCCATGCCGTAGTCCTCTCCGCCGACGCGTCGACTGTCTCGGAGTGTAGTTCGCCCAGGTGAGAAAGGGTATGAGGCGGTCCGTCCGCCGCGTGTTCGCCGGTCCTCCCCCGACCGGTCCCGGCCTCCGGGACCGGGTGCGGCCCCTGTTCTCCCCTTGCGCCTCCACCACGTCCAACGGACGGGGGTCCCGCCGGGGTTCCTCGGCCGGGGGCGGCACACGCCACACGACCCCGACCGGAGAGGTGCGCAGGCCCACCCCACACATCACACTGGCACCATTTCTGGCCAGACGAAAGCCGCCGTGACACGTGGTCACGGCGGCCTGGAAACACGCGCGCGGGCACCGAGCACCGCACCGGCCGGCCGAAAACCGGCCCGCCGGGCGCACTCGCCGGTCCGGGCGCACCTGGACGGAGGCGGTGCGCCGGACGGAGAAGCCGGTCCTAACCGGGAATGAGTCCGTCGTCCTGGAGCATCTCCCGCACCTCTTCCATGGTGGCGTCGGCGTGCGGGAGGATGAACTGCGAGGGCTCCAGCGCGTCGGGCGGCAGCGGCCGACCGTCCTCGCGGACCCTCTCCAGGAGGTCGTGCAGGGCACGGCGGAACGTGTCCTCGTCACCCGACTCGATCGCCGACTCCAGCGCGGAGTCGAAGGAGTTGAGCAGTTCGAGGTCGGCGTCGGTGAGGTCGAGCTGTCCCTCACCCATGATGCGGACGATCACGCGCCCTCCCTGTTACCGGTGCCGCCGGTGTTCCCGGCGCCGTTGCCGCCCTCGATCTGGGGGGTGGAACCGCCGCTGCCCTGGCCTAGCTCCATCTTCATGCGCTCCAGCTCGGCGTCGACGCCGGTGGTGCTGGCCATGCGGTCCAGCTCGCTCTGGATGTCGTCCTTGGCGGTGCCGGTGACGTCGTCGAGCGCACCCGAGGCGAGGAGCTCGTCCACGGCGCCCGCGCGGGCCTGCATCTCGGCGGTCTTGTCCTCGGCGCGCTGGACGGCCATGCCGACGTCGCCCATCTCCTCGGAGATACCGGAGAAGGCCTCGCTGATCTGCGTCTGGGCCTGGGCGGCGGTGTAGTTGGCCTTGATGGTCTCCTTGCGCGTGCGGAAGGCGTCCACCTTGCTCTGGAGGCGCTGGGCCGCCATCGTGAGCTTCTGCTCCTCGCCCTGGAGGTTGGCGTGCTGCCCGCGCAGGTCCTCGATCTGCTGGGACAGACCGGAGCGGCGGGTCAGGGCCTCGCGGGCGAGGTCCTCACGTCCCTGGGTCAGGGCGGCGCGGCTCTGGTTCTCCAGCTTGCCGGACTGCTGCTCCAGCTGCTGGATCTGGAGCTCGACGCGCTTGCGGGAGGTCGCGACGTCGGCCACTCCCCGTCGCACCTTTTGTAGGAGCTCAAGCTGCTTCTGGTAAGAGTAGTCGAGCGTTTCCCTTGGGTCCTCGACCGAGTCCAAGGCCTTGTTGGCCTTGGACCTGAAGATCATCGAAAGTCGCTGAAACACGCTCATCGGCGTGGCCGTCCCCTTCTCGGTGCGTACATCGGCTGTTCCCAGCGGGCGCTTTGCCCAACCCTACGCGCTCTGGCCCGCGGTCGCCATAAAGCTATGACCGGCTACCCTGTGGGTGTGTTCCGACGTCGCTCCGCTTCCGCAGCCACGGATCCGGCCTCCGCCGAATCCGCCAGCCCTGAGGCCACTGAGTCCACCCAACCTAAGGGATACACACCCAAGAAGGGTGTGCCCACCCCAAAGCGCAGGGAGTCCGAGGTGGCCCCCCGCCGACCGCTCAAGGCGCCCGAGACGCGCAAGGAGGCCTACCGGGCCTACCGGGACCGTCTCGACCGCCAACGCGGGAGGGGCACCGCGAGTTCCGCGATCAAGGGCGTGCCCAAGGACGAGGCGCGCTACTACCGGCAGCAGGACCTCGGCGAGGCCCGGGCGTTCGCCCGCGACTTCGTCGACTCGCGCCGCAGCGCCAGTGAGTTCTTCCTGCCGTTCTCGATCGTGATCATCGCGCTGCTGTTCGTCAACAACCCGATGTTCCAGATTGGCGTGGCCTACGTTCTGTGGCCGCTGATGATGGTCACCATCATCGCCGAGGGTGTCATGGTGGGCCGCACGGTCAAGAAGCGCGCCGCCGAGTACTTCCCCGACGACTCCGCCATCAAGGGCATCGGGATGTACGCGGCCATGCGCCAGCTCCAGTTCCGCCGCCTGCGCCTGCCCAAGCCGCGGCTCAAGATCCGCGAGGACCCCACGCCCCGCCACACGCGCTGACGCCTCCCACCACCGCCTCCCCGACGACGTGAGCCCGGGCCGGTCACAGCACCGGCCCCTCACTCCCTCCCCGAGTCCTCGCTCCCCCCTCTTTGGGAGCGCTTCCACTCGCGCGGCGCAGAACCTCGCGAACGAGCACAATCCCCCACTAGAGTGCTCGACATGGAATTTCGGCATCTGGGCAACAGCGGTCTCATGGTCAGCGAGATCGCCTACGGGAACTGGATCACGCACGGATCCCAGGTGGAGGAGGACACGGCCAAGGCCTGTGTCCGCGCGGCGCTGGACGCCGGTATCACCACGTTCGACACCGCCGACGGCTACGCCGGGGGCAGGGCGGAGGAGGTGCTCGGCCGCGCGTTGAAGGGCGAGCGCCGCGACGGGCTGGAGATCTTCTCCAAGGTCTTCTGGCCCACGGGCGAGGGCAAGAACGACCGGGGCCTGTCCCGCAAGCACATCGTCCGCAGCGTGGAGAACTCCCTGCGCCGTCTGGGGACCGACTACCTGGACCTGTACCAGGCCCACCGGTTCGACTACTCCACCCCGCTGGAGGAGACCGTGCGGGCCTTCGAGGACCTGGTCCGCCAGGGCAAGGTCCTCTACGTCGGTGTCTCCGAGTGGCGCGCCGAGGAGATCGAGCAGGCGCTCAAGATCGCCGACGAGATGGGCTTCGACCGGATCGTCTCCAACCAGCCGAAGTACAACATGCTGTGGCGGGTCATCGAGCCCGAGGTCGTCCCGCTCTCCGAGCGCGAGGGCGTCGGCCAGATCGTGTGGTCACCGATCGAGGGCGGTGTCCTGACCGGCAAGTACAAGCCCGGCCAGGAGCTGCCCGCCGGTTCGCGCGCCGCCGACCCCGGCGGCGGCCGCTTCCTGAGCGACCAGATGAAGGACCAGGTCCTGCTGGAGCGCGTGCAGAGGCTGGAACCGCTGGCCGCCGAGGCGGGCCTGACGCTGGCGCAGTTGGCCGTGGCCTGGGTGCTGCAGAACCCGAACGTGTCGGCCGCGATCATCGGCGCCTCCCGCCCCGAGCAGGTGGAGGGCAACGTCAAGGCGGCCGGGGTCAGGCTGGACGCCGATCTGATGGCGAGGATCGACGAGGTCCTGGGCGACAGCGTCCAGCGCGACCCGGCGCTGACCAAGAGCCCCGAGAACATCCGCGGCTAGACCGCCACCGGTCCGCACCCTTCGCCGTGATCTTGTACCTGTAGCGAGGTTCGAGCGCCGACACCGGCTGTAAGCACAAGATCATCGCAGGTCAGGACCCCATACCTCCGATCCGTGTTCGACACTGCGGGCCCGGCCGCCCCCAGGGCGGCCGGGCCCGTTCGCGTTCCGGCTGGCCGGGTCGCCCGGTCCGAAGCGGCCGGTCGCCTCCTGGTGTCACGCCGCCAGCCCTGGGTAGCTGCTGGCCCGCACGCACGCGGCACAGAGGGGGCTCATGGACATCGCACACGTCATCGAGGCGGTGGGCACCGCCGTCGACGTCGCCGGGGTCGGCGTCATCGTCGTCGGAGCGCTGGGCGCGACCGCGCTGTTCCTGTACCGGTGGGTCAGCGGACACGGGCTGGACGCGGCCTACCGGCCCTACCGACAGGGGCTGGGCCGGGCGATCCTGCTGGGTCTGGAGCTGCTCGTCGCCGGTGACATCATCCGCACGGTCGCGGTGTCGCCCACCTTCGCCAGCGTGGGGGTGCTCGCCGGGATCGTCCTCATCCGGACCTTCCTCAGCTTCTCCCTGGAGGTGGAGCTGGAGAATCGCTGGCCGTGGCAGGGCCGCCGCTCCCTCTCCGGCACCGGCTGACCCGCGACCAGAGGACCCCGCCGAACGTCCGCGCCCGGGTCGGTCAGCGCGCCATGTCACGGGACAGGTGGGAGCGGTGCAGGCGCCGGGTACGCGCCAGCCGCGCCAGGTCGGCGCGTGTCTGGTGGGACAGCTGGACGTGGAAGTAGTTGACGTGCTCCAGGAGCGCGAAGAGCCACAGGCCCAGGCCCGGCCACACCCTCGTCCACGGGGCGTCACCGATCAGGGCCGCGGCCACCACCGCGCCGCCCGCGAGGAACAGCGGGATGTTGGCCAACCTCAGGGCGCGGAAGAGCGCCATCCCCGCCGGGCGGCGGGCCCGCGTGCGCAGCTGGCGCACCTTGACCCACCAGTAGGCGCTGCCCTCCACCAGCAGCAGGGCGAAGAGAGCGAAGCCGACCAGGTTGGCGGGTGAGGCGGGCACGCCCAGGAGGAGGAACAGCACCACCGCGAACAGGGGGATGTTGACCAGTTCCAGGACCGCCATGTTGCGCAGCGGTGGGATCATGCCTCCATTGTCCCGGACGTTACCGGAGGCCCTCCCCGCCCCGGGCGGGTGCTACTCGACGGGCTCCAGGGACATCGCGTAGACCTCCTTGTCACCGTCGAGCAGGGCGACGCGCCCCACGCCGCCCTCGGCGAGCTCCTGCCAGTTCTCCCCCAGCCAGCTCTCCGCGTCGCCACGCGAGGTGAACGACTCCGAGGGCAGGTCCGCCGCCCCCAGCGGGTCGGCTCCGTCGGCCTCGAAGTACCGCCAGGTCCACGCCATGTTCGACCGCCCCTTCGTCACGGAGGTCACAGCACCGGTCACCGTGATCCTGGCCCGAGCTTAGCCAAGGCTTGGCGGATGATGCTGTTTACTTTTTTGGTGCGTATCCGTTTTCTCGGGACAGCCGGGCACTCGGGGTGGCCCGCCCCCCAGTGCACCTGCGCCTCCTGCAACAAGGCCCTCGCCGAGCGCCGACTGCCCCTGCGCGTGACGGTGGACGACCGCTTCCGCGTCCGCGAGGCCGGGGCGGTCGGCCCGGTGCCCCCTGGGTACTCGGTGACCCCGACCCCCGACGGCGTCCTGGTCGAGGGCCCCGACGGGGGCAGGCTGATGTACGCGCGCACGGGCCCGGGTCCCCTACCCGGGGTCCCCCCTGTGGAGGCGCGCGCCGAGGGCTCCTCCGGCTACTCCTCCACCCGCCCCGAGCAGCAGGTGGACATGGTCATCGTGGACGCCGCGCAGCGCCCGGAGGTCATCGGCGAACTGCGCCGCTCGGGCGTGATCGGGGTGACCACGGCCGTCGTGGCGGTCGGCGGCGACCACCGCGTCCGCTCCCCCGAGGAGTTCGCCCGCCGGGCCCGGCTGTGGGGCGCCCTGGTGCCGGGTGACGGACAGGTCCTGTCGTGCCCTCCGGTGGTGTGGCCGGAGTCGCGACCGCGCGGGCCGCACCGGACCCTGGTGACCGGGGGCGCGCGCTCGGGCAAGTCCACCGAGGCGGAACTGCGCCTGATGTCGGAGCCGAAGGTGCTGTACGCGGCGACCGGTCCGGTACCCGACCCGGTCGCGGACCCGGACTGGGCCGACCGGGTGGCCCGGCACGTGCGGCGCCGCCCCTGGTGGTGGCGCACCGAGCAGAGCACCGACCTGGCCGCGCTGCTCAAGGGCGCCCGGGGCGCGGTCCTGGTGGACTGCCTGGGCACCTGGCTGACCTGGGTGATGGGTGAGGCGGGGCTGTGGGAGGAGAGCCCTCCCCCCGACGCGGAGGACGAGGTGGAGGTGGCGGTCCACGGACTGCTGGAGGCCTGGCGTTCCACCCAGGCCTACGTCGTGGCGGTCACCAACGAGGTGGGGTCGGGCGTGGTGCCCGCCACCCGCGCGGGGGGACTGTTCCGCGACCACCTGGGCCGGTTGAACCAGTGGATCGGCGCCGAGTCCGAGGACGTGGTGCTGGTGACTGCGGGCCGCGTCCTGGAGCTGTCTTGACTTCCTCCCCCTCCTCGAAGGAGGGGGATTCCGACCGAACCTAACAGTCCGGTGCCGCTCGCGCGGCCACCCTCACGGGCCCGGTTTCCTGCTTCGACGCCGACCGCGGAAGGGAGAACCCTTGCCGACTCACACCAGCTCCACAGGTATCACCAGGGTTCTCCCTGGCTGCGACTCGACCAGCCGCAAGAACGTTCTTCGCCGCGTTGAGATCCCGATCATGCCGGGTGCGACAGGAAGGACACATCCACACCCGGGTGCCCAACGAAAGCTTGTCCAGCAGATACCCACACGCAGAGCAGGTCTTGCTGGAAGGAAACCACCGATCCACCACCACCAGCGTGCGGCCCGCACGTGCGGCCTTGTACTCCAGTTGGCGGCGGAACTCACCCAGGCCAGCGTCCAGAACCGACCGGTTCAGCCCCGCCTTGGCATGCACGTTGCGGCCCGGGGCTTGGGTGCTACCGCGCGCGCTGGCCGTCATGCCCCGCACGTTCAGGTCCTCGATCGCGATCAGGTCGTGCTCACGCACCAAACGCGTGGTGGTCTTGTGCAGGAAGTCAGCGCGGGCGTGGCGGACCTTGCGGTACGCGGCCGCGACTTTGCGCTTGGCCTTACCGCGGTTGGCCGAGTCCTTCACCTTGCGGGCCATGCGCCGCTGGTACCGCTTGAGGTTGCGGGCCTTGCGCTCCAGATGGCGAGGGTTGGCAATCTTCTCGCCCGTGGACAGGGTCGCGAAGTCCTTCACCCCCAGGTCCACACCCACCTCGACCCCGATGTCCGGTACGGGGGCAGGGGCGTCGGTGTCCACGGCGAAGGTGACATACCAGCGCCCGTCCGCCTCACGCGAGACGACCACCGTGGTCGCCTCCAGCGACGCGAGGTCCACGTCGTCGAAGGACCAGGCCACCTTCAGCGGCCTCTTGTGCTTGGCCAGGAACAACTCACCGTCGCGGAGGCGAAACGCCGACCGGGTGTAGTGCGCCGACTGCCGCCCCTGCCGGGTCTTGAACCGGGGGTACTTGGCGCGGCCCGCGAAGAAGTTCGCGAACGCGCTGTGTTGGTGGCGCAGGATCTGCTGCAACGGCACCGAGGACACCTGGGACAAGAACGCCAACTCCGGGGTTTTCTTCCACCCCGTCAGCGCCTGGTCGGTCTGCTTGTACGACGTTTTCTCGCCGCGCTGGTAGGCGGTGTGGCGGTCAGCGAGGGTCCTGTTCCAGACCAGGCGCACGCATCCGAACGTGCGGCCCAGCTGAGCCGCTTGTTCGGGGTCCGGGTAAGCCCGGCACTTGTACGCCGTCCGCACACGGCAAAAATTACACCAAGGGAGAGCATGGGTAAGGCACAACGGGAAAAGTGCGGGCTGCCTGCCCGGATTCCTCCCCGGCCTGAAGGCCGGGACATCCTCCGGGAGATTCGGTGAGCGGTGCCGCCGGTCCCCCTCCGGAAGACCCTTCCTCGGACGGGCCTCCCTCGAACGGCTCCCCGGCGGACGCTCCTCCCCCGGGCGGCTCCGCGCCGGGCCGTTCCTCCCCCGGCCCCTCCCGCGCCGCCGACGCGGTCGCGGGGGCCCGGATGGCGCTGGGGACGTTCACCGTGTTCCCGGTGCGCGCGGGGCGGCTGGACCGCCGCGTGGCCGGGTGGGCGATGGTGTGGGCGCCGGTGCTGGGCGCGTTCCTGGGCGGCCTCACCGGCGCCGCGGCCGTGCTCGGGACGGCGGTCGGCCTGTCCGCCGCGCTGGCGGCGGTGCTCGCCGTCGGGCTGGGGGCGCTGCTGACGCGGGGGCTGCACCTGGACGGCCTGGCCGACCTGGCCGACGGGCTGGGCAGCGCGCGTCCGGCCGAGGGCGCCCTGGAGGTGATGCGGCGGTCCGACATCGGTCCGTTCGGCGTGGTCACCCTGGTGATCGTGCTCGCCGCGCAGGCCCTGGCCCTGGGCCAGCTGGCGCAGGCCTCGACGGAGGCGGCGCTGGCGGGCGCGGCGGCGGCCGGGGCCGCGGGGCGGCTGGCCGTGACCCTGGCGTGCACTCCGCGCGTGCCCTCGGCGCGGCCCGAGGGGCTGGGCGCGTTCGTGGCGGGGACCGTGCGCCCTCCGGGCGCGCTGCTGGCCGCCGCACCCGTTCTGCTGGTGTGCCTGGCGGGCTGGGCGCACGCTCCGGGGTTCGCGCTGGCCTGCGTGCTCGCCGCGGCGGCGGGCCTGCTCGCGGCGGGCCTCGTGCTGCGCCGGGCGGTGCGGCGGCTGGGCGGTGTCACGGGCGACGTGCTGGGCGCGCTGGCGGAGACGGCGGTGACGACGGCGCTGGTGGTGGCCGCGGCGGCCGCGGCCCGGCTGTGAGGACCGGCACGGGGATTCACGGCCCCGGTCCGCGGGCCGTGCGGCGTCCCACCAGGCGGTTTCCTACCAGCTGGTAACCCAGCCAAGGGTTCCCGATGTCGCGATCATCACATTTTTTCACACAGGTTTCACGGTTCTCCCACGCGGGAATGCGGAGTCCGCCCCGGAGGCGGCCCACGGCACCCTTCACCGGCGGCCAGAGGCACCCTCGCCGCGCGCGCGGGCCGGAGCCGACCCCGCACACCCCCGGCTCCCGCGACCCCCCGCAGCGCCGCGCCAGGGCCCCCGCGGACCCGGGGCGCCGCGTCCCCGCCGGGCGCGCGAGGCGACTAGCATCGGGGACGTGAGCACGTCGTTGTCAGTAAATACGGAGTCCCCCAGTTCGCTCGACGCCGACGCGGTTGTCGTCGGTTACCACTCCGGAGGCGATGCTCCGGAGCCCGCGTCGGGCGCTCATGACGTCGATGCCGCCTTCTCCGGCGGCCTCGCCCAGACCCTGTCGCTCCTGGGAGCGAGCGGCGCCCCCGAGGAGGTGCACACCCTTGCCTCCCTCGGAGCCGTCAAGGCCCCGGTCGTCGTCGCGGTCGGTCTCGGCCCGGCGCCCGCCGAGGGCCCCGTCGACCCCGACATCCTGTCCCGCGCCGCCGGTGCCGCGCTGCGCTCGCTGACCTCGCGTCCCGAGGGCGCGGGCCGCGTCGTCCTGGCCCTGCCCGCCGGGACCGCCGCCGAGGCCGGCGCCGTCGCCCTCGGTGCCCGTCTCGGTGTCTACGGCTTCGACCGGTACCGCACCGGCGCCAAGGACAAGCCCGCCGCCGAGCTGGTCCTGGCCAGCTCCACCGCGGACGCCGCGGACGCCGCCGAGCGCGCCGCCGTCCTGGCCGAGGCCGTCAACCTCGCCCGCGACCTGGTCAACACCGCACCGGCCGACCTGGTCCCCGAGGACCTGGCCGCCACCGCCCAGGAGATCGCCCAGCAGTCCGGCCTGCGCGTCGAGGTCCTGGACGAGGCCGCCCTGTCCGAGGGCGGCTACGGCGGCCTGACCGGCGTCGGCCAGGGCTCGGCCAACCCGCCCCGCCTGGTCCGCCTGGCCCACAGTCACCCCGAGGCCACCAGGACCGTCGCCTTCGTCGGCAAGGGCATCACGTTCGACTCCGGCGGCCTGTCCCTCAAGCCCGCGGGCTCGATGGACTGGATGAAGTCCGACATGGCCGGCGCCGCCTCCGTGCTCGCCGCCATGCGCGCCATCGCCGCCCTGAACCTGCGGGTCAACGTCGTCGGCTACCTGGCCGTGGCCGAGAACATGCCCAGCGGCACCGCCCAGCGCCCCTCCGACGTGCTGACCATCTACGGCGGCAAGACCGTCGAGGTGCTCAACACCGACGCCGAGGGCCGCCTGGTCATGGCCGACGCCCTCGTGCGGGCGCAGGAGGACGAGCCCGACCTGGTCGTGGACATCGCCACCCTGACCGGCGCCCAGCTGGTCGCGCTCGGCACCCGGGTGTTCGCGGTCATGTCCAACGACGACGAGGCGCGCGACCGGATCGTCGCCGCGGCCGCCGAGGCGGGCGAGGCCTCCTGGCCGATGCCCCTGCCCGAGGAGCTGCGCGCGGGCCTGGACTCCGCGGTCGCCGACATCGCCAACGTGGCCGGCGAGCGCTGGGGCGGCATGCTCTCCGCGGGCGTCTTCCTCAGGGAGTTCATCGAGGAGGGCGTCACGTGGGCGCACCTCGACATCGCCGGCCCGTCCTTCAACCAGGGCGGTCCGCACGGCTACACCCCGAAGGGCGGCACCGGCGCGGGCACGCGCACCCTGGTCCGCATCGCCGAGGAGTACGCCGGGTAGCACCCGCCCAGGGGGCGGCCCTCCCCGAGCCGGAGCGCCGCCCCTCCCGGCCACCGCGGCCGCGCACACCCTCCCTCCGCCCGTGCGGGGCCCGGCCGCGGCCCACCACCCATCACCAGCCACAACAAGGAGTTCGTTCCCGTGAGTGAGAGCGGCGGCACCTTCGACCTCGTCGTCCTTGGCGGCGGCAGCGGCGGCTACGCGGCGGCACTGCGCGCCGCGGAGCTGGACATGAGCGTCGTCCTGATCGAGAAAGACAAGCTCGGCGGCACCTGCCTGCACCGCGGCTGCATCCCCACCAAGGCCCTGCTGCACTCGGCCGAGGTCGCCGACTCCGCCAAGGAGAGCGAGAGCTTCGGGGTCAAGGCCACGTTCGAGGGCATCGACATCGAGGCCGTGCACACCTACAAGGACAAGGTGATCGGCGGCCTGTTCAAGGGCCTGACCGGCCTGGTCAAGTCGCGCGGGATCACCGTCGTCGCGGGTGAGGGCAAGCTCACCGGCAAGGACGAGGTCACCGTCGACGGCACGGTCTACAAGGGCCGCAACGTCCTCCTGGCCACCGGTTCCCAGCCCAAGACCCTGGGGCTGGACATCGACGGCGAGAAGGTCATGACCAGCGACCAGGCCCTCGACCTGGACCGCGTGCCGGAGTCGGTCATCGTCCTGGGCGGCGGAGTGATCGGCGTGGAGTTCGCCAGCGTGTGGCGCTCCTACGGCGCCGACGTCACCATCGTCGAGGCCCTGCCGCACCTGGTGCCGGTGGAGGAGGAGTCCAGCTCCAAGCTGCTGGAGCGCGCCTTCCGCAAGCGCAAGATCAAGTACGAGCTGGGCACCCCGTTCGAGTCGGTCAAGACCACCGGCTCCGGCGTGACCGTCACCCTCAAGGGCGGCAAGACCCTGGAGGCGGAGGTCCTGCTGGTGGCCATCGGCCGCGGGCCGGTCTCGGAGGGCCTGGGCTACGAGGAGCAGGGCGTCACCCTGGACCGCGGTTTCGTCCAGGTGGACGAGAACCTGCACACCGGCGTGGGCAACGTCTACGCCGTGGGCGACCTCATCCCCACCCTCCAGCTCGCCCACGTCGGCTTCGCCGAGGGCATCTTCGTCGCCGAGCACATCGCCGGGCAGAACCCGCCCGCGATCGACTACGACGGCGTCCCCCGCGTCACCTACTGCGAGCCCGAGGTCGCGTCCGTGGGCCTGACCACCAAGGTCGCCAAGGAGCGCGGACACGACGTCGTGGAGATGAACTACAGCCTCGCGGGCAACGGCAAGAGCCAGATCCTGCAGACGCAGGGCGCGGTGAAGGTCATCGCCGAGAAGGACGGCCGGGTACTGGGCGTCCACATGGTCGGCAGCCGCGTCGGCGAGCTGATCGCCGAGGGACAGCTGATCTACAACTGGGAGGCGCTGCCCTCCGAGGTGGCCCAGCTGATCCACCCGCACCCGAGCCAGTCCGAGGCGCTGGGCGAGGCGCACCTCGCGCTGGCGGGCAAGCCACTGCACGTCCACGACTGACCGCACCACCGGGGGCGGGCCGCGAGGGCCCGCCCCCGCACACATCCGCGCTGCCCATCAAGGGGTTGGGCAGAGACCGCGCCCAGATCCAACGAGGAAACCCATGCCGACTTCCGTTTCCATGCCCGCCCTGGGTGAGAGCGTCACCGAGGGCACCGTCACCCAGTGGCTGAAGAACGTGGGCGACACCGTCGAGGTAGACGAGCCGCTCCTTGAGGTCTCCACCGACAAGGTGGACACCGAGATTCCGTCACCCGTCGCGGGCGTACTCACCAAGATCCTCGTCGACGAGGACGAGACCGTGGAGATCGGCGCGGAGATCGCCATCATCGGCGGTGAAGGCGAGAGCGCCGACGAGGACGGTGCCGAGCCCGCCGCGGAGGAGCCCGAGGAGCCCGAGGAGCCCAAGAAGCCCGAGGAGGAGGCCGCCCCGGAGCCCCAGGCCGCCGAGGAGCCCGAGCCGGAGCCCGCCCCGGAGCCGAAGGCCGGGTCCGACGCGCAGGCCTCGTCCTCCGACGAGGGCCCGACCACGTCGGTGACCATGCCCGCCCTGGGTGAGAGCGTCACCGAGGGCACCGTCACCCAGTGGCTGAAGAGCGTCGGCGACACCGTCGAGGTAGACGAGCCGCTCCTTGAGGTCTCCACCGACAAGGTGGACACCGAGATTCCGTCACCCGTCGCGGGCGTACTCACCAAGATCCTCGTCGACGAGGACGAGACCGTGGAGATCGGCGCGGAGATCGCCATCATCGGCGGCACCGGGGACGAGCCCCCGGCCGTCTCCGAGGGCGCCGCCCCGGCCGAGGCCGAACCCAAGGCAGAGCCCAAGGCGGACTCCGAGCCCGCCGAACCCAAGGCCGAGACGAAACCCGCCGAGCCGAAGCCCGCCGCGCCCGCCCCGGAACCGAAGACCGAGTCCGCGCCCGCCCCGGAGCCGAAGGCCGAGTCCGCGCCCGCCGCGGACAGGGGCCAGGACGGCGAGAGCCCGTCCGTGGACATCGGCACCCTCAGCGGCACCGGCCGCGCCTCGGGAACCGACGCCGGGACCGAGGCGTACGTGACCCCGCTGGTGCGCAAGCTCGCCTCCGAGCACGGCGTGAACCTCAGCCGCGTCAAGGGCACCGGTGTGGGCGGCCGCGTCCGCAAGCAGGACGTGCTCAAGGCCGCCGAGGAGCAGAAGGCCGACGCCGCGCGCGCCGCCGCCCCCGCGCCCTCCTCGGCCCCGCGCAAGGAGGCCACCGACACCTCCCTGCGCGGCCGCACCGAGAAGCTCACCCGCCTGCGCCTGTCCATCGCGGACCGGATGGTGGAGTCGCTGCACGTCTCGGCCACGACCACGCAGGTCATCGAGGTGGACGTCACCAAGATCGCCCGCCTGCGCGAGCACTCCGCCGAGCGCTTCACCGAGCGCGAGGACGTGCGGCTGGACTTCTTCCCGTTCTTCGCGCTGGCCGCGGTGGAGGCCCTGCGCTCCCACCCCAAGCTCAACGCGGTGGTCGACAGCGACAAGCAGGAGGTGACCTACCACGACGTGGAGAACCTCGGCGTCTCGGTGGACACCGAGCGCGGTCTGCTGGCCCCCGTGGTCAAGGACGCGGGCAAGCTGGGCCTGGGTGAGCTGGCGCGCAGGCTCAAGGACCTGACCGAGCGCGCCCACACCGGCCAGCTGGGCCCGGACGAGCTGGGCGGCGGCACGTTCACCATCGCCGAGACCGGATGCACCGGCGCGCTGTTCGGCACGCCGATCATCAACCAGCCGCAGGTGGCCATCCTGGGCACCGGCGCGGTCGTCAAGCGCCCCGTCGTGGTCGAGGACACCGCCATGGGCGACGAGGTGATCGCGGTCCGCTCGATGGTGTACCTGTCGCTGGCCCACGACCACCGCCTGATCGACAGTGCCGACGCCGGGCGCTTCCTCCAGAGCGTGAAGGCGCGCCTGGAGGAGGGTGCCTTCGAGGACGACCTGGGCCTGTAGGCCCGGGCCGCGAAGGCCCTCCCACACCACCCGCCGGGCCGGGTGCCACGCGACGGCACCCGGCCCGGCGCGTCCTTTATTGGGGAATCTCCTGTCCGATTTGACCTCAAGACCTGTTGAGGTCCTAGCGTTGGCCTGTTCCCGAAGAACCGACGGTGCGCCGCGCGGCTCCGGCCACCAGGGCCGAGCCGGTCCGCGCGTGCCCGCCCGACGTGCCCGCCCACGTGTGGGCCGAGACGGCACAGAGAAGCAAGGACCCACATGGACAACCTTCGGATCGCGGTCATCCTCGGCGGAAACCGCCGGGGCCGCACCGGACCCGCCGTCTCTCGCTGGTTCGTGGACCGGGCCGGGAAGTACCCGGACCCCTCCGTGGCGTTCGACTTCCTCGACGTGGAGGACATCAGCCCCCAGGACGGCCACGGCGGCCCTATGGCCCCGGAGCCGGCCCACACGGTGGAGGCGGCCGACGGGTACGTCGTGCTGACCCCGGAGTACAACCACGGCTACCCGGGCGAGCTGAAGAGCGCCATCGACGCCGCGCGCCGGGAGTGGTTCGGCAAGGCGGTCGGCTTCGTCTCCTACGGCGGGATGTCCGGCGGCCTGCGGGCGATCGAGCAGCTGCGTTCGGTCTTCTCGGAGCTGCACACCGCCACGATCCGCGACACGGTCAGCCTGCACAACGCGCAGACGATGTTCGGTTCGGACGGGGCCCCGGTGGTGGACATGTCGTCCGCGGAGGCCGCCGTGGAGCGGATGCTGCGCCAGCTGGCGTGGTGGGCGCTGGCCCTGCGCGAGGCCCGGGAGCGGCGCCCCTACCCCGGTTAGGGGCTGACCGGCTGAGAATCCCTCGACCTGGCAGGGGTCGCACACGTGGACGGGGCGGCGCCTCTCGGCGCCGCCCCGTTTTCTACCCCACCAATCACCATCCCCTGATGATCCCCATCATCAAAGGTCTGTGGTCGGGGACGCGGCAGTCAGCTCGACAGCGCGTCGCCCACAGTAGCTCCGCGCTGACGCGGAGTTCCTGTCCCACGTTCAAAGTAGAAGACCGAGGGGCCCTCGCGCAGCTCTTTCGAGGAAAAAGCCGAAGAAAAACCGGGCGGGTGTCCTCGGTCGTCCCTTTGGTGTGTCTTCCCGCGCGAGTACCGCCCTCCTTCGGGTAGACCCAGGACCATGCGAGTGGCTATCACGGGGTCGACGGGACTCATCGGCAGGGCGCTTGAGGCGTCCCTGCTCGGCGACGGGCACACGGTGGTGCGCATGGTGCGCCACCTGCCGCGGGGGCGGCACCACCCGGACGTGGAGGAGGCGGAGTGGCGCCCCGAACAGGGCCGGGTGGACACCGTGGCCCTGCACGAGGCCGACGCCGTGGTGCACCTGGCCGGGGCGCCGGTCGGCCCGGCCCTGTGGACGCGGCACCGGCGCGCCCTCATCCGGCGCAGCCGCGTGCGCGGCACCCGCACCCTGTGCCAGGCCCTGGCGGGGATGTCCTCGCCTCCCCCGCGCCTGCTGAGCGCGTCGGGGATGCACTTCTACGGCGACACCGGCGGCGAGGCGGCCACCGAGGACTCCCCACCGGGCACCGGCTTCCTGGCCGGGGTCTGCCGCGACTGGGAGGAGGCCACCGCCCCGGCCGAGGAGGCGGGCCTGTCGGTGGCGCACATGCGCACCTCGGTGGTGCTCGACCGCTCGGGCGGCATGCTGGGCACGCTGCTGCCGCTGTACCGGGCGGGGCTGGGCGGGCGCCTGGGGTCGGGACGCCAGTACATGAGCTGGATCGCCATGCGCGACCAGATCGGTGCCGTGCGCTTCCTGCTGGAGCACCCCGAGGTCACCGGCCCGGTGAACATGTGCGCGCCCGGGCCGGTGACCAACGCCGAGTTCACCAGGGCGCTGGGCCGCGTCCTGCGGCGTCCCACCGCCCTGGCGGTCCCGGCGGTGGCGATGCGCGCGGTGCTGGGGGACTTCGCCGAGGAGACCGCGCTGATCGACCTCAGGGCCGAGCCCGAACGCCTCACCGAGGCCGGTTATTCCTTCGCGCTGCCCACCGTGGACAGTGCGCTATCCGACATCCTGGCCAGACCCGCACAGTCCACCGGGGCGTAAGGTTGGATGTGTGAGTGATCTCGTTTACGCATGGCTGGGCGACACTCCCGTCCCGTACCACCAGGGCTGGGATCTCCAGAAGCGGCTCCACGAGCGCCGCGTCGCCGATGAGGTGCCCGACACCGTCCTGTTGCTGGAACACGAGCCCGTGTACACCGCGGGAAAGCGCACCGGGAGGTGGGATCGTCCCATCACCGACCCCGGGGCGCCCGTGGTGGACATCGACCGGGGCGGCAAGATCACCTGGCACGGCCCCGGCCAGCTGACGGTGTACCCCATCGTCCGGCTGCCGGACCCCATCGACGTGATCGCCTACGTCCGGATGCTGGAGGAGGCCATCATCCGCACCGTCGCGGAGTACGGCCTGACCGGCACGCGGGTGGAGGGACGCACCGGGGTGTGGCTGGAAGCCGACCCCGAGCGCGGCCTCGTCGAACGCAAGGTGGCCGCCATCGGCTGCCGGATCGCCCGCGGGGTCGGGATGCACGGGCTCGCGTTGAACTGCAACAATGACATGTCGTGGTACGACCGGATCATCCCGTGCGGGATCACCGACGCCGGGGTCACCTCGCTCTCCGCCGAACTGGGGCGCGACGTGGCCGTGGCCGACGCGCGGCCCCGGATGGAACGCCACCTGGCGGACCTCCTCGGCACGCGGGAGTACCGCCACACCGACGGCGCGGACCTGCTCTCCGGCGCCACCGCGCGTGGATGACACACCACACCATGAGCCAGTCCCCGCGGGGACGCCGAGCCCCCACGAGGGGAAGGGTCCCCGGCACGGGGCACAGAAGGGAACGGGTTCACGTTGACCATCGCTCCTGAGGGCCGCAGGCTGCTGCGCGTGGAGGCGCGCAACAGCGAGACCCCCATCGAGAAGAAGCCGCCGTGGATCAAGATCAAGGCGCACATGGGGCCCGAGTACACCGAGCTCCACTCCCTGGTCAAGAGCGAGGGCCTGCACACGGTCTGCCAGGAGGCCGGGTGCCCCAACATCTACGAGTGCTGGGAGGACCGCGAGGCCACCTTCCTCATCGGCGGCGACCAGTGCACGCGGCGCTGCGACTTCTGCAACATCGCCACCGGCAAGCCCAGCGCCCTGGACCGCATGGAGCCGACCAAGGTCGCCAACTCCGTGAAGACCATGGGCCTGCGCTACGCCACCATCACCGGTGTGGCCCGTGACGACCTGGAGGACGGCGGCGCCTGGCTGTACGCCGAGACCGTCCGCAAGATCCACGAGCTCAACCCGGGCACGGGCGTGGAGCTGCTCATCCCCGACTTCAACGCCGACCCCGACCAGCTGGCCGAGGTGTTCGGCTCGCGTCCGGAGGTGCTGGCGCACAACGTCGAGACGGTGCCGCGGATCTTCAAGCGCATCCGTCCGGGTTTCCGCTACGAGCGCTCCCTCAAGGTCATCACCGAGGCGCGCGCGGACAACCTGGTCACCAAGTCGAACCTGATCCTGGGCATGGGCGAGACCCGTGAGGAGATCAGCGAGGCGATGCGCGACCTGCACGAGGCCGGGTGCGACCTGCTGACCATCACCCAGTACCTGCGCCCCTCCAAGCTGCACCACCCGATCGACCGGTGGGTCAAGCCGGAGGAGTTCGTGGAGCTGGGCCAGGAGGCCGAGGAGATCGGCTTCGCCGGTGTCATGTCCGGGCCGCTGGTGCGCTCCTCCTACCGGGCGGGCCGCCTGTACAAGCAGGCCCGGGAGAAGCGGGACGCCGAGAACGCCGCCCTGGCGAACAACGCGTAACGGATTTTCCGTACGAGTCGTGACCAAGCTGGAACGGTGGCCCGCTGGCCACCGTTCCTCACCTGAGGGCACCCGCACATATCCTGATGAGGGCAGGCGCCCGTCGGTGGCGCCGCGAGGCGCCGCACCCAGGACGACCGCGAAGAGGAGGCAAGGCAGCCCAGGGATCTCCTTCCCCGCCGATCCGGCGTCGGCGTGAGCTGCCTGAGAGCACGATGGCGAAAAAGCCCAAGGGTTCACAGAACACGGCCCAAGGCAAGGACGGCGCCGAGAAGCAGCCGGGCCGTCTCAAGCAGATCGG
Source organism: Nocardiopsis synnemataformans (assembly GCF_965343085.1). NCBI lineage: Bacteria > Bacillati > Actinomycetota > Actinomycetes > Streptosporangiales > Nocardiopsidaceae > Nocardiopsis > Nocardiopsis synnemataformans. Next base: position 59,672 of record NZ_CBDRFA010000002.1, read on the forward strand.
CATGGTCGCCAAGGTCGTCCACCAGCAGAGCCCGCGCAGTATCCCGCTCGCGGTCACGGCGGCGTTGGTCATCCTCGCGGTGTTCATCGGCATCGGCATCTGGACCGGGTCGTGGATCCTGTGGCCGCTGACCGGTCTGCCGGTCGCCTTCCTGGTGGGCTTCATCATCTTCACCCGCTCCGCGCAGCGCGTGCAGTACAAGATGCTGGACGGACGCCTGGGCGCGGGTATGGCGATCCTGGACAACATGCGCGGCAACTGGGTGGTCGAGCCGGGTGTGGCGGCCAACAAGCAGATGGACGTCGTGCACCGCGTGGTGGGGCGCCCCGGCGTGATCCTGGTCGGCGAGGGCGACCCCGGCCGCCTCAAGCCGCTGATCGCCGGTGAGAAGAAGCGTGTGGCCCGCGTCGCCTACGACACGCCCATCTACGACTTCAAGGTGGGCAACGGCGAGGACCAGGTGCCGGTCTCCAAGCTCCAGCGCACGCTGGTCAGGCTGCCCCGCAACCTGGACAAGGCCGGGACCGCCGAGCTGAACTACCGGCTCAAGGCGCTGCCCGCCAAGATGCAGATGCCCAAGGGGCCGATGCCCAAGAACGCCAAGATGCCCAGGGGCATGCGCGGCCAGATGGGCGGCTGACCCGACCGGATCCGCGGCCGGACCCAGCAGCCGAACGAGGGGCCGTCGCACCGTGTGGTGCGGCGGCCCCTCGCGTGTGCCCGGGTCCGTCCGGTGCCTCTCGTGCCGCGATCCCCGTGCGGGGGCCTCAGCGCCCCGGGGTGCCCCCTCGGGGAAGCCCTGCTACTCGCAGCTGACCTCGTCCTCGGCGGCGTTGCTGGCGTCCAGACCGGCCAGGGCGTCGCCCTCGCCCCCCTCACCGCCGGAGCCCCCTCCGCTCGTGGCCAGGCCGTCCCAGTCCTGCGCGATCATCACCAGTTCCAGTTCCTCGCCGAAGCCGGGAACCTCCTCCAGCTGGGCGACGCTGAGCGCCGAGGCCAGTTCCTCGGCCTGCGCGAGCTGGTCGGGGCCGTGGTAGATCGTGGTGGCCCCGGGGACCCGCTCGACGGGGTCGCCCTCACCGGTGACGTTGAACCCCTGCTCGGTGAGCAGCGTCCCGACCTGGCTCGCCAGACCGGTGATGCCCGTGCCGTTGAGCACCCGCACGGACACGTCCGCGGGTTCGACGGCGGGCTCCTCGGCCTCCTCCGACCCCTCACCGCCACCGCCGCCCTCCTCCTCGGGCAGGGAGTCGCCGGAGGCGACCGCGGTGAACAGTTCCTGGGCGGGACCCTCGTTGAGCACCAGCTTGTTCGCGTTGCTCGGGGCTTCGAGGACCGGGGCGGTGACCATCCGCATCCGGCCCAGGTCGACCTCGCGCATCGCGATGGCCAGCTCGGTCATCTGGTCCACGGTGAACCCGTCGTCGGTCACCAGGTTGTCGGTGACCGAGCCCATGAAGTCGTAGAGCGTGGTGGGGCTGGACATGATCTGGCCGCTGGTGACCTTGCGCAGGATGGCGCCCATCATCCGCTGCTGGTTCTCGATCCGGTTGAGGTCGCTGCCCTGATCCGTGCTGTCCCGGGAGCGGGCCAGGCCCAGCGCCTGCTCGCCGTTGAGGGTCTGCATCCCGGCGTCGAGCGTGAGGTGGGCATTCTCGTCGTCGATGGGCTCAGGAATGCACATCTCCACGCCGCCGATGGACTGCACGATGTCCTGGAAGCCCGCGAAGTCGACCATCACCATGTGGTCGAGGTGGATGTCGGTGATCGTCTCCACCGTGTTGCCCTGGCAGTCCATCCCGCCGTAGGTCATGGCGTGGTTGAGCTGGTCCACCGTGCCCGCCGCCACCCCGGGGTCCTCGCCGGTGGCCGGGCAGTCGGGCATCGGGACCAGCAGGTCGCGGGGCAGGTTGACCATCGTCACCCCGCCCTGGTCCACATCGATGCTCACCACGACGAGCACGTCGGGGCGGACGCCGTTCACCACGCTGTACTCGGCGTTCTCCTCCGCGCGCTCGTCGGTGGCGAGCAGCAGGATGTTGTGGATACCCTCCGCCTGAGCGGGACGGTCACCCCAGGCGTCGGTGTTGACTTCCTCGGTGTCGATACCGAGGACGTCGCGGTAGCCCGCGTACACGGTGAGACTGGCCGCGATGAGCAGGCCGGTCGTCCCGCACGCCACCCACTGGCCGAGACTCATCTTCCCCGCCAGGGCTGAGGACGCGTTTCTGGGAGCCAAAGGGCACCTGCGATTCGGTATGGGACAAGGGCTGGTCCGGTCAGCGGGGGGACGGCGCACTGCGCGAGCGACGACACGGACGTAACGGCCGGATGGTACCGGACGGGCGCGTACCGTGTCAGATCGGAACCGGCGACCGGGTCCCGGTCACCGGCCCTCAGCAGGCGCTCTCCTGCGCCCCCGCCGCGGTGGTGCCGCCCAGGTCCTCGGTGATGGAGACCTCGGGCCCGGACGAGCCGCCTCCGCCGGCGAAGCCGTTCCAGTCCTGGCCGATGACCAGTTCCAGGGTCTGTGGGAGGTCGGCGACCTCCTCGGTGGCCGCGCTCTCCAGCGAACCCGCCAGCAGTTCGGCGGCGGCCGCCTCACCCGGAGCGTAGTAGACGGTGGTCAGCTCGGGGAAGCGCACCACGGGTTCGCCGATACCGGTGACGTCGTACCCCTCCCCCAGCAGGACGCCCTGGACCTCGTCCGCCAGGCCGGTGACACCGGTGTTGTTGAGGACCTGCACGGAGATGTCGGCGGGGGCGGCGTCGGCGCCGGAGTCCTCCTCCGGCTCCTCCCCTTCCCCTTCCTCCTCCGACTCCTCGTCCTCCAGGTAGGCGCCGGAGTTGATCGCCGCGAACAGCTCGGAGGCGGCGGGCTGGCTCATGGCCAGCCGGTTGGGGTCGGCGGGGTGCTGGCCGTTGGGCACGGTGACGAACTGGATGCGCTCCAGGTCGACCTCGCGCATGGAGATGGCGATGTCGGTCATCGTCTCGACCGTCAGCTCCTCGTCGGTGGTCACCGAGTCGGTGACGGCGCTGAGGAAGTTGGTGACGGTCACCGGGCTGGTCATGACCTCGCTGCTGAGCACCTGGCGCAGCATGGCGCCCATGAACTCCTGCTGGCGGTCGATCCGGGACAGGTCGCTGCCGTCGCCCTGGCCGTAGCGGGAGCGCACGTAGCCCAGCGACTCCTCGCCGCTGAGGGTCTGCGTCCCGGCGTCCAGCGTCAGGTGCGCCTTGGGGTCCTCCACCGGCGCGGGGATGCACATCTCCACGCCGCCGATGGCGTCCACCATGTCCTTGAACCCGGTGAAGTCCATCATGACGAAGTGGTCCAGGTGCACGTCGGTGACCTCCTCCACGGTCTGCCACTGGCAGCCGACTCCGCCGAAGGTCATCGCCGAGTTGATCATGCCGCTGTGCGGGCTCATCCCCTCGTAGCCCTCCACGGCGTCGCAGCCGGGCAGGTCCACGACCAGGTCGCGGGGCAGGTTGACCAGCGTGGCCGCGCCGTTGTCCACGTTGATGCTCGCGATGAGCATGGTGTCGGGGCGCTCGCCCTCGGCCTCGCCGTAGTTCGCGTTCTCCCCCGACCGGACGTCGGAGCCGATGATGAGCAGGTTCATCACACCCTCGACGCTGGTGGGCCGGTCCCAGGCGTCGGTGTCCACCTGCGCGGTGGTGATGTTGCCGACGATGCCCTGGTACCAGCCGTAGCCGCCGAGGCTGGCGATGATGGCCAGGGCGGTGGCCACGCAGGCGACCCACTGCCCCGGGGACATGCGCATGGCGTGCAGAGCGGACGGTGTGGGGCGTGGGGCGGAGCGTTTTCCAGCCATGCGAACCTTCGGGTGCGGCGGCGTGCGTGGGAGGCGGGGCCGGGTTCCCGTGCGGAGACGGGACGCACCGGTGGGAACGGGGCTCCGCGGCGGGGACCGGGTCCCCGTACGTGGCTCGGATTCCGTTCCCGCGCAGGGGACAGCAGCCCCGTGGGGGACGAGGGGTGAGCACGCAGGATTTCGGTCCGTTCCCGGGCCAAGTAATGAACGGATGTTAACAGCAGCTCGGAGGGGCCGCGCCCACCCGGGCGCCGGGTTCCCCCGCCGCGGGAAACCCCCCGTGAGGCCTCAGTAGCGGGTGGCGATCGTCCCGGCGGCCCGGTCGTGCAGCCCGCGGGTGTCGCGGTCGTAGATGACGGCGGGGATGACCAGGCACAGCAGGAGGGTGCGCACCGTCATGGACACGAACCAGGGCCAGGAGCGCTCGCCGGTGGCGGTGATGCCGACGCCGACCAGGCGGCGGCCGACGGTGGTGCCGAAGAGCGTGAGCAGGAGGATGTTCATGACCGCGAAGACGACCAGGGCGGTGTTGCTGACCATCGGGACCGCCTCCGCCTGACTGGCGGTGCCCGCGCCGACCAGCCCGACGCCGTAGGCCCCCCAGGCGAGCGCGAGGGACAGCGCCCAGTCCAGGAGGAGCCCCACCAGACGGCGCATCACGCCGGGCACCGAACCCGGGCCGCTCTCGGGCAGGCCGAGCCGGTTGCCCCGGTACTGGAAGTCGTCCCCGGCCGCCGCGGTGGCGGGGCCCCGGCTCTCGTCGCTCATGGCTTCCACGGTATCCACCCTGCGGGAGGGCCCGTACCCGGGGCGCCGGAGCGATGGTGAGCCCCTCCGCGGGGGAACATGGCGGAGGTCACACCAGGGAGCGTGTCGGGGACCACAACCGGTGCCGCCAGGTGTCCCTTTTCAGCCCCTACAGGGCGGAATCACCGGGTCAGACCCGGTGGTCTGCGACAACAACCGGGTCCGTAACATACAGGAAACAATCGAGACATGGCGTGGAAACCACCCACTCCTAGCTTCGAGTACGAAGCCGGGAGACGGCGCGCGATCCGACGTGTCCGCGATGGGGCGGACCCCGGTCCACCGTCTCAGCCACCTGCACGGAGGTTCGTTTTGTTCAGCAGCGTCGACGAGGTGCTCGCCTTTATCCGGGACGAGGACGTCAAGTTCCTCGACGTCCGATTCACGGACCTTTTCGGAGGCGTGAACCACGTTACCCTCCCGACCGAGAACGTCGACGAGTCGACGTTCACCGATGGCCAGATGTTCGACGGCTCCTCGATCCGCGGCTTCCAGGCCATCCACGAGTCCGACATGCTGCTGCTGCCGGACCTGGGCACCGGCGTGCTGGACCCGTTCCGCAAGCACAAGACGCTGAACATGACGTTCTTCGTCCACGACCCGCTGACCCTGGAGTCCTACAGCCGCGACCCGCGCAACGTCGCCCGCAAGGCCGAGGCCTACCTGCGCGGCTCCGGCGTCGCCGACACCGCCTTCTTCGGTCCCGAGGCCGAGTTCTACATCTTCGACGACGTCAAGTTCGAGACCCGGTCCAACACCGGCTACTACGAGATCGACTCGATCGAGGGCGCCTGGAACACCGGCTCGGCCATCGAGGGCGGCAACCGCGGCTACCGTCCCCGTTACAAGGGCGGCTACTTCCCCGTCGAGCCGGTCGACCACTACAGCGACCTGCGCTCGGACATGGTGCGGCAGCTGATCGACTCGGGCATCGAGGTCGAGCTCCAGCACCACGAGGTCGGCACCGCCGGCCAGGCCGAGATCGGCATCAGGTTCGGCACCCTGCTCGAGCAGGCCGACAAGGTGCAGCTGTACAAGTACATCGTCAAGAACGTCGCCAACGCGGCGGGCAAGACGGCCACCTTCATGCCCAAGCCGCTCTTCGGCGACAACGGCTCGGGCATGCACTGCCACCAGAGCCTGTGGAAGGACGGCGAGCCGCTGTTCTTCGACGAGTCCGGCTACGGCCAGCTCTCGGACACGGCCCGCTACTACATCGGCGGCCTGCTCAAGCACGCCTCGGCGCTGCTGGCCTTCACCAACCCGACGGTGAACTCCTTCCACCGCCTGGTGCCCGGCTACGAGGCCCCGATCAACCTGGTCTACAGCCAGCGCAACCGCTCGGCCTGCATCCGCCTGCCGCTGACCGGTTCGAACCCGAAGGCCAAGCGCATCGAGTTCCGCGTGCCGGACCCGTCGGCCAACCCGTACCTGGCCTTCTCCGCCATGCTGATGGCCGGCATCGACGGCATCAAGAACAAGATCGAGCCGCCGGAGCCCGTGGACAAGGACCTCTACGAGCTGCCCCCGGCGGAGGCCCAGGCCATCAAGACCGTCCCGGCGTCGCTGGACGAGGCCCTGGAGGCCCTGGAGGCCGACCACGAGTTCCTGCTCGAGGGCGGCGTGTTCACCAAGGACCTCATCGAGACCTACGTGGACTTCAAGCGCACCGAGGAGATCGACTCCCTGCGCCTGCGCCCGCACCCGCGCGAGTTCGAGCTCTACTACGACATCTAGGCCGTAGACAGCAGCTCCGGGAGGGCGCGCACCGCGCACTCCCCCCATCGGGGCCGGTATCCGTTCGGGTACCGGCCCCGACCCGGTTCCGGGTGCGCGGGACGGTTCGTCGCGGGCGCCGGGGACCGACCCGGTTCGAGGCACCGGGCCCGCTCACCGGCCGGACCGTTACCGTTGACACGTGGTGAGGGACGGAACGACGAACATGACGGCAGGCGCGCTCGCCAGGCGCGGTTTCAGCGACAGCACCCGGGCCCTGCGGCTGGTGGAGGAGGCCGGTCTGGACGCCCGGGCCGACACCGAGGTCATCGGCTCGCTCGCGGCGGCGCCCGACCCCGACCAGGCGCTCCTCGGGCTGATCCGGGTCCTGGAGACCGATCCCGACCCCGCCGAGCTCCTGGACGCGCTGCGCGAGGACCGGGAGCTGCGGGCCCGGCTGTGCCGGGTGCTGGGCACGAGCACCGCCCTGGCCGACCACCTGGTGCGCCATCCGGGCGACTGGCGGGAGCTGCGGGGCGCCGACGCCGCCCGCTCCCCCGAGCCGGAGGAGGTGCGCCGCGGCCTGTTGTACACCGTGGGCGCCGACCCCCACAGCCCCGTGCCGACCGCCGACCCGGCCGTGGTCGGCGACGGTTCGGCGGAGGCCCTGCGGCACGTCCTGCGCGTGGCCTACCGCAGGCGGGTGCTGCGCCTGGCCGGGCGCGACCTGACCGGGCTGTGCACGGTGGACGATGTCGCCGGGGAGCTCGCGGTCCTGGCCGCGTCGCTGCTGGACGCGTCGCTGGCGGTGGCCCGCGCCGAACACCCCGAGGACGCCGCGCTGTGCCGCCTGGCGGTCATCGGCATGGGCAAGTGCGGCGGTCGCGAGCTCAACTACGTCAGCGACGTGGACGTGGTGTTCGTGGCCGAGCCGGTCGTGGACGGGGGCCCGGACGAGGACGCGGACGCGAGCGGGAACACGGGCTCGGACGGGAACGCGGGCCGGGGTTCCGGGAGGCCGGTGGACGACCAGGCCGCGATGCGCGCGGCGACCCGGCTGGCCACCGCGATGATGCGCCTCCCCTCCGAGACCGACGCCGAGGGCGCCCTGTGGGAGGTGGACCCGGCGCTGCGCCCCGAGGGCAGGAACGGGCCGCTGGTGCGTCCGCTGTCGGGGCACCGCGCCTACTACGAGCGCTGGGCCAAGACCTGGGAGTTCCAGGCGCTGCTCAAGGCCCGCCCGATCGCCGGGGACGCGGAGCTGGGCCGGGCCTACATGGACGTGATCTCCCCCATGGTGTGGGAGGCGGCGGGCCGCAAGGACTTCGTGGAGGACGTGCAGGCGATGCGCCGCCGGGTGGTGGCGCACATCCCGGCGGGCGAGGCGGAGCGCGAGCTCAAGCTGGGCCCGGGCGGGCTGCGCGACATCGAGTTCTCCGTCCAACTGCTCCAGCTGGTGCACGGGCGCACCGACGACCGGCTGCGGTCGGGCAACACCCTGGAGGCGCTGGAGGCGCTGTCCGGGCACGGGTACGTGGGGCGCGGCGACGCGGCGGGGCTGGCGGAGGCCTACCGGTTCCTGCGGCGGCTGGAGCACCTGTTGCAGCTGGACCGGCTGCGGCGCACGCACCTGATGCCCGACCCGGCCGCCGAGGAGGGCCCCGACCAGCTGCGCCGCCTGGGGCGGGCGCTGGGGATGACCGCGAACCCGGTGCGGGAGCTGACCGACGCGCGCCGCCGGGTGTCGTCGGAGGTGCGGCGCCTGCACGAGAAGCTGTTCTACCGCCCGCTGCTCAACGCGGTGGCCAAGCTGCCGGGCGAGGAGGCGCGCCTGTCGCCGGAGCAGGCCAGGGACCGCCTGGAGGCACTGGGGTTCGTCGACCCGGGCGGTGCGCTGCGCCACCTGGAGTCGCTGACCTCGGGGGTCTCGCGCAGGGCGGCGATCCAGCGGACGCTGCTGCCGGTGATGCTGGGCTGGTTCTCCGACGCCCCCGACCCCGACGCGGGCCTGCTCGGCTTCCGGCAGGTGAGCGAGGCCCTGGGCACCACGCCGTGGTACCTGCGCCTGCTGCGCGACGACGTGCGGGTGGCCGAGCGGATGGCGTGGCTGCTGGGGACGAGCCGGTACGTGACGGAGCTGCTGCTGCGCGCCCCGGAGGCGGTGGCGATGTTCGACGACGACGGCGACCTGGTGCGCCGCGACCCGAAGGTGCTGGCGGGGGAGGCGGAGGCGGCGCGGCGCCGGTACGACACGGCCGAGGAGTCGGTGTCGGCGGTGCGCGCGCTGCGCCGCCGCGAACTGCTGCGCACGGCCGCGGCCGACCTGCTGGAGGTCGCCTCGGTCCAGGACGTGGGAGCGGCGCTGACCGACATCGCCGCGGTGACCATCGAGGCGGCGCTGCGGCTGGCACAGAACCGCGTGGTGGCGGCCTCGGGGGACGAGCCGCTCACGCGGGTGTGCGTGGTGGCGATGGGCCGGTTCGGCGGCGGTGAGCTGACCTACGCCAGTGACGCGGACGTGATGTACGTGCACGACCCCCTGCCGGGTGTGGACACGGGCGCGGCGACCAGGCAGGCGCTGGCCGTCGTGCGGGAGCTGGCGCGGCTGCTGGAGATGCCCGCGGCGGAACCGCCGCTGAAGGTGGACACCGACCTGCGCCCGGAGGGGCGCAGCGGGCCGGTGGTGCGCACGCTGGAGTCCTACGCGGCGTACTACGGGCGCTGGTCGCAGGTGTGGGAGAGCCAGGCGCTGCTGCGGGCCAAGCCGGTCGCGGGCGATCCGCAGCTGCGGGAGGCGTTCACGAGGCTGATCGACCCGATCCGGTACCCGGAGGGCGGGATCGATTCCTCGGCGGTGCTGGAGATCCGCAAGCTCAAGGCGCGGATGGAGGCGGAGCGGCTGCCGCGCGGCGCCGACCCGACGCTGCACACGAAGCTGGGCCGGGGCGGGCTGTCGGACGTGGAGTGGGTGGTCCAGCTGATCCAGCTGCGCCACGCGCACGAGTACCCCGACCTGCGGACCACCGGCACCCTGGAGGCGCTGGAGGCGGCCGTGGCGCACGGTTTCCTGGACGAGGAGGACGGCGAGGTGCTGGGCCAGGCCTGGCGGCTGGCCTCGCGGGTGCGGGGAACGGTGATGCTGGTGCGCGGCCGGGGCGGGGACTCGCTGCCCTCGGACCTGCGGGTGCGGGCGGCGCTGGCGGAGGCGATGGGCTGCCCCGGCGGCGGGGACGGCGAGGACGCGGAGGACGGGAGCAGGGAGAACGCTGGTGGGGAGAACACGGAGTTCGTGCGGGAGGGTCCGGCCGAGCAGCTGACGGAGACCTACCTGCGCGCCACGCGCCGGGCCCGAGCGGTGATGGAGCGGGTCTTCTACGACGACTGAGGGCGGTTCCCGACCTCCGGGGCCTGGTGCGGCCGGGACACGGACACGCTGAGGCTGGCGGGCCCTGGGGACCCCCCGTTTTCAAGGAAACCGCGAACGGCCCGCACCGCGCCAGAGGCGGCTCGCGCTTGTGGACAACCCCGACCGGAGACAGGCCCCTGTCCGGGGCGGCGCCCCCGCGTCGGAGGAGTCGAACGCGGGGGCGCCGGGGCCGGGAGTGGTCGGCCCGTGGGAGTGGCCTGTGGGAGCGGCTCGCGGCTTCCGGGAGCGTGTCCCGGAAGGTCCGTGTGCGGCGCCCCGGGCGGGGCGCCGCACACGGGTCAGTCGCGCCAGGTGACGCTGGTGGCGGGGCCGACGCGGTTGGCGCCGGACTCCCACTCGACGTTGCCCGCGCCGTCGACCTTGACCAGCTTCCACTCGGTGTCGGCGCCGATGGGGGCGGTGCCCGACCACACGGGGTAGGTGGACGCGTCGGTGGACAGCCTCACCCCGCTCTGGGGGTTCCAGGACCCCAGCCCGGGGGTGGAGCCGACCACGTACACCTCCTGGCCGTACCAGGTCTCCACGGTGGCGGAGACCTCGACGTCGCCCGGCTCACCCGGCTCGCCGGGGCCGCCGCCCCCGCACTCGGCCGGGTCGTCGCAGGTGCCGCCCACGTGCAGGGCGACGGCCCCGTTCGCGGGGACCCGGGCGCTGACCCGGCCGTCGGCGACGGTGAGGGTCCCGCTCCCTGCGGCGTTGTCGTAGCTGCCGTCGGGCAGGCCGGTGTCGGCGGTCAGGTTCCAGGTGCTGCCGCTGGCGTTGAAGGCCGCGAAACCGCGGTCGCCCCGGTCGAAGGCGAGCCGGGAGGAGCCGTCGGTGGCGCGCTGGACGACCGGGGTGTCGCCGGTGGCGTTGCGGAAGGCGGGCATCCCGGCGACGGTCGGGTGGCGGTGCTCGCAGACCCACTCGGCGCTGGCGCAGTCGGTGTCCGCGGTGATCCAACCCGCCGGGTTGCCCTCCACCTCGCCCACGCTGGGCGGGCCCTGGGTGACGTTGGAGCCGAAGTCGTAGCTGGACATCACCACGGGGCGCCCGTAGGGGTGGGCCAGCATGTACGCCACGGCCAGGTGGTAGCGGTCGCCGTCCTTGAAGGTCAGGGTCGGGTGGTAGCGCTGGGTGTCGTGGTTGTCGACGAAGACGGTGGCCTGCTCGTCGGTGAGGCCGCCGTAGTCCGGCAGCTGGGCCAGGCCGGAGATGTCGCCGCCGGCGAACTTGTTGGAGATGTCGCGCTGGTAGTCGAAGGCGGTCACGCGGCCGTAGGGCGCGTAGGCGGTGTAGGGGATGGTCTGGTCCCCGTAGACCTCGTGGAAGACGTCGGGCTGTCCGCCGAAGACCGGGACCTCGTTCAGGTCGGAGAAGATGGCGTCGACGTGGGCCTCGGGGACGTGCTTGGAGGCGTCCACGCGGAAGCCCGCCACGCCCATGTCCACCAGGCCGTTGAGGTAGCGGCGGATCTGGGCGCGCACCTCGGGGTCACCGGTGTCGAGGTCGGACAGCCCGACGAGCTCGCAGTTCTGCACCTCCCACTTGTCGTTCCAGTTGCTGATCTCCTCCCGGCAGGAGCTGAAGTCCTCCCCGGTGTGGGAGGCGCTGCCGTCGCCGAACAGGTCGGGGTACTCGTACTTGGCCCAGTCCGTGCCCGCGCTGCCGGTGCCCGAGCCGTCGCCGGTCATGTGGTTGATGATCGCGTCGGCGTAGATCCTCACGCCGTTGTCGGCGCAGGTGGAGACCATGGCCCGGAACTCCTCGGCGGTGCCGCGCCGGGTGTTGTCGATGCGGTAGGAGGTCGGCTGGTAGTCCTGCCACCAGGGGTAGTCGCCGCCCTCGGCGAAGGGGATGACCACGTGTTCCTGGGGCGGGGAGACCTGCACCCCGCCGAAGCCGTGGGGGCCGAGGAACTCCTCGCACTCGGTGGCGACGGAGTCCCAGTTCCACTGGAAGAGCTGGACGATGGTCTCGCCGTTGCCGGTGGCCTGGACGTCCTCGGCGGGGGCGGGGGCTGCCGGGACCGGTGCCGTCGGGGCTGGGGCTGTCTGGACTGGTGTCGTCGGGGCTGGGGCTGCTTGGACTGGGACTGCCGGGACTGGGACTGCCGGGACGGGAGTGGCCTGCGCGGGAGCCGCCAGCAGGCCGACCCCCATCAGGATCGCCCCGGCGACGGCGCCGGGTCCGGTGGGCTTCATGTGCGCTCCTTGGGGGAGGTGCGCGGCGGGGCGACACTGCCCCGTCCGCCGTCCTCTTGCAGCGATTGCAAGAGTTTGCGTGAGCGTGACGAAGCTAACAGACCGGACCGCTCTTGTGAACGGGGCCTGTTCTGGACGTCACACCGCTCACCCAGCGCGACGGTTTCCGCCTCCACCTGCCGCGACGCGTTTCGGGCCGACTTCCCCCGCCAGGTCGGCCCCAGGAGATACTCCCCCGTGAGCTGGGGCGACGCCCGCGCAAGCCCCCAAGGTCCTTGGGAAAAATTTCGCAAGATTACTGAAACACACACAGAAAAAACCGGTGGCGGCACGGTTCGTGCCGCCACCGGCGGGAACTCCGGCGCGGCCTGCGGGGACCGCTCCGGGAGGGGGTTACCAGAAGACGGCCACGCCGATGTTGACGACGGCGAGCACGCCCGCGATGATCGCGAGGTTCTTGGCGGGCTTGCGCAGGTTGAGCACGCCCACGACCACGACCGCCAGCGCGATCAGCAGCTTGACGGCGATCTTGACGTGGTTCATCTCGCCGAGGTCGGCCATCTCGGCCACCCCGACCAGCAGCAGACCGGTGACGAGCTGGAGCAGGGAGCTGTGCAGCAGGACCTTGGTCGACTTGGGGTTGTCGGTGATGACCTGCATGAGGAAGCCCGCGATGATGCCGGCCAGGCCGATCATGTGCAGGAAGACGAGCGCGGAGTAGAGAATGTCCATGCCGGAAACACTACTACGCCCTGTAGTTTTCCCTCCCCGGGTTCATGACACGCTGACGTAACGAAACCGGCGCCCTCACCTGCGCGACAGCGCCCTCCTGCGCCGCCACAGCATCCAGGCCAGTCCCGCCGCCAGAGCGACCCCCGCGGCCCTCAGCAGGTTCGCGGGGTCGGTGTACTCCGAGACCCGCGACATCGCGGTCCGCTCCGCGACCAGGACCGAGTCGCTGGCGCACGCGGCCGGGTCGGCGTCGCGCTCCAGCAGCAGGCAGGCGGTGCTGGTCAGGCGCTCCCCCGTCGCCTCCGGCGCCCGGACGCGCACCGTGTACACCGCCTCCTCCCCCGCGGGCACCGCCACCTGCCAGTTCACGATCCCGTCCCGGACCACGCCCCCCTCCCCGACCTCGACGATCTCCAACTCCCCGGGAACGTGCTGGGCCAGCAGGGCGCCCTCCACGGGACCGTCGGTGATGGTGGTGCGCAGCGTGAACTCCCCTCCCGGCCGCGGGGCCTCACCCGCCTCCAGGAACAGGCCCACCTGCCCCTCCCCCTCCACCGGCTCCGCGGCGGCGAGCGCCGGGGCGCCGAGCGCGCCCGCCGCCGCCAGGCCCGCCGTGAGCGCGCCCGCTGTGAGCGCACCCGCCGTCTTTGCCCCGTACTTCCGCGTCATGTCGCGCCTCCCACGTGCGTCGTTGCCACCTAGACAACTACGGGTGACCAGGGGTGCGCATGCCGTGACACGCCGCCGGGGGCGGGGTCTTGGGGCACACGGGCGCTCAGAGCCTCCAGGACTGGGATTCCTCCCCATGTGCGCCCCTGGCTCCTGGGGAGATCGTGGACACCGGACGGCGGGACACGGGTTCCGCCGCGCGAGCGAAGAGGGAAGCACCGTGTTCCACAGTGAACTGCCCAACGCCAAAGCCCAGATCGCCGAGCGGCTGTTCACCACACCCGGGACCGCGAGCGTGCACGTGTCCGACACCCTGGCCGGGCTCCGACGTGCCCAACCGGGCGGCGGCCGGAGCGCGGCTGCGGGAGCTGGGCCTGGTCTGGGCACGGGCGGGGCCGGAGGGGGCGAACGGGCCACGGCGGGCGGGCGGGGACCGGCTCAGACGGTCCAGCGGTTGGTGATGGGCACACGGCGGTCCCGGCTGAGGTTGCGCGAGCTGATCTTGGTGCCCGGCGCGGACTGGCGGCGCTTGTACTCGGCGCGGTCCACCATGCGGATGACCCGACGCACCAGCTCGGGGTCGTACCCGGCGAAGACCAGTTCGGCCTCCCCCTTGTCCGTGCCCACGTAGGCGTCCAGGACGGCGTCGAGCCGCACGTAGTCGGGCAGGGAGTCGGTGTCCAGCTGGTCGGGGCGCAGTTCGGCGCTGGGCGGCTTGGAGATGGAGTTCTCCGGGATGGGCGGGGTCTGCCCCAGCCGGACGGCCTCGTCGTCGCGCCAGCGGGCCAGCTCCCAGACCAGGGTCTTCCAGCAGTCCTTGATGGGCGCGAAACCGCCCACGGAGTCGCCGTAGAGCGTGGAGTAGCCGGTGGCGGCCTCGCTCTTGTTGCCGGTGGCCAGGACCAGGTGGCCCTCCTCGTTGGACAGGGCCATCAGGAGCGTGCCGCGCACGCGGGCCTGGAGGTTCTCCGCGGCCAGGCCGGTGAGCGGGACGCCCGCCTCGCCCGTGGCCCGGGTGAAGGCCTCCACGGCCGGGGCGATGGCGATGGTGCGGGTCGCGAAGCCCTGGCGGCCCGCCAGCTCCTCGGCGTCGCCGACCGAGTGGTCGCTGGAGTGCGCGCTGGGCATGAGCACGCCGTGCACCCGGTCCGCGCCCAGGGCGTCCACCGCGATGGTGGCCACCAGCGCGGAGTCGATGCCGCCCGAGACGCCGACCAGGACCGACCCGAAACCGTTCTTGACGGTGTAGTCGCGAAGGCCGGTGACCAGGGCGCGGTAGACCTCGCCCGTGTCGGAGAGGGGGTCGGGCCGCGGGGTGACGGTGCCGGCCCGGGGCGGGTAGGGGGCGACCGGGTCGGCCGAGACGGTGTGGCGCACGATGCGCAGGCCGTCCACCCGCGCGCCCGGGCCGTCCGGGGCCGGTCCGGCCTCGGGCAGGTCGAGGTCGGCGACCAGGAGGGTCTCGGCGAACTGGGGGGCGCGGGCCACCAGCTCCCCCTCGGAGTCCACGATCAGGGAGTCGCCCTCGAAGACCAGCTCGTCCTGGCCGCCGACCATGTTGACGTAGGCCAGGGCGGCGCCGACCTCGCGGGCGCGGCGTTGGCACAGCTCCAGGCGCACGTCGTCCTTGTGGCGCTCGTAGGGCGAGCCGTTGAGGGAGACCAGCAGGCCCACTCCGGCGGCGCGGGCCGCGGTGACGGGGCCGCCCTCCTGCCACAGGTCCTCGCAGACGGCCAGGGCGACGTCCACGCCGCGGACCCGGACCACGGAGAGGGTGTCGCCGGGGACGAAGTTGCGGAACTCGTCGAACACGCCGTAGTTGGGCAGGTGGTGCTTGGCGGAGGAGAGGACGACTCCGCCGCGGTGCAGGACGGCAACGGAGTTCTGCGGGGCCCCGGCGGGCTGGCCGTAGCGGGCGCCCGGACCCTCGCGGCGGGAGAGGTATCCCACCACGACGGGGAGTTCGCCCAGACCCTCGCGGGCGAGGTCGGCGGCCAGGGCGCGGGTGGCCTTGATCGAGGCCGACACGAAGGAATTGCGCAGCGCCAGGTCCTCGACCGGGTAGCCGGTGACGACCATCTCCGGGAGGACGACCAGGTGGGCGCCCTCCTCGGCGGCCCTGCGCGCGGAGTCGACGACGAGGGACAGGTTGCCGTCCAGGTCGCCCGTGGTGGGGTTGACCTGGGCCAGTGCGATTCTCAGCTGTGCCACGGGCCCGAGCCTAGCCGCAGTGTGTTTCCGGGGCCCGGGCCCGGTCGCCCCGGGCCCGCGGCGGCGGGCGGGCGGGTGGCCGGAAAAGCCCGGTCAGGGGTCATAATGCGTGTGCGGGTGACGGACCGGGCAGGCTGGTTGGCGTGTACGGAAATACCCCGGAAATATCCGCACGGCACACTGGACCTGGGAGACCGTGTCCGAACCGGCCCCGCGTACGCCGGGAGGGCCCGGACACCGACCGCATCGAGGAAGGTTGATCGTGAATCGACAGCAGGAATTCGTGCTCCGCACGTTGGAGGAGCGCGACATCCGGTTCGTGAGGCTGTGGTTCACCGACGTGCTCGGGTACCTCAAGTCCGTGGCGGTCGCCCCCGCCGAACTGGAGGCGGCCTTCTCCGAGGGCATCGGTTTCGACGGCTCGGCCATCGAGGGGTTCGCGCGCGTCTACGAGGCGGACATGCTGGCCCAGCCCGACCCCTCCACCTTCCAGGTGCTGCCCTGGCGCAACGAGCCGCACGGCACGGCGCGCATGTACTGCGACATCCTCATGCCCGACGGCTCGCCGTCGTCGGCCGACCCGCGCCACGTGCTCAAGCGCACGCTGGGCAAGGCCTCCGACCTCGGGTTCACGTTCTACACGCACCCCGAGATCGAGTTCTACCTGCTCAAGAAGATGCCCGAACTGGGTGAGCTCCCCGAGCCCAACGACTCCGGCGGCTACTTCGACCACACGCCGCACAACAGCGCGCACGACTTCCGGCGCAACGCCATCAACATGCTGGAGGCCATGGGCATCTCCGTGGAGTTCAGCCACCACGAGGGCGGGCCCGGGCAGCAGGAGATCGACCTGCGCTACGCCGACGCGCTGACCACCGCCGACAACATCATGACCTTCCGGCTCGTGATGAAGGAGGTGGCGATGGAACAGGGCGTGTACGCCACCTTCATGCCCAAGCCGTTCACGCAGTACCCGGGCTCGGGCATGCACACGCACCTGTCGTTGTTCGAGGGCGACCGCAACGCCTTCTACGAGCCGGGGGCGGACTTCCAGCTGTCCAAGGTCGGGCGCGGGTTCATAGCGGGCCTGCTGCGGCACGCCGACGAGATCACGGCCGTCACGAACCAGTGGGTGAACTCCTACAAGCGCCTGTGGGACGACCCGGCCGCCTCCGCGGGCATGGGCGGCGAGGCACCGGCCTACATCTGCTGGGGCCACAACAACCGCTCGGCGCTGGTGCGCGTGCCGATGTACAAGCCCGGCAAGTCCAACTCCAGCCGGATCGAGATCCGCTCGCTGGACACGGCCTCCAACCCGTACCTGGCCTACGCGGTGATCCTGGCGGCGGGTCTGAAGGGCATTGAAGAGGGCTACGAGCTTCCTCCCGGTGCGGAGGACGACGTCTGGGCGCTGACCGACTCCGAGCGCCGGGCGCTGGGCATACGGCCGCTGCCGCAGAGCCTGGACGAGGCGCTGCGGATCATGGAGAACAGCGAGCTGGTCGCCGAGACACTGGGCGAGCACGTCTTCGACTTCTTCCTGCGCAACAAGAAGGCCGAGTGGCGCGACTACCGCCGCCAGGTGACCCCGTACGAGCTGCACAGGTACCTGCCGACCCTTTAACCGCGGTGTGGGCCTTCGGGCCTCACCCGAACGGCGTGAGACGTGCGCGAGCCCCCTCCCGGGTGTCCGGGGAGGGGGCTCGGTGCGTCTCGGGGGTGCTTCGAAGAGGTCAGGGAGTTCGGAGGGTGGAGTCCTTCACGGCTTCCAGGAGGGCGGTCCACTCGGCGCTGTTGGCTTCCAGGCGGCCGAGGTCGCGGTTCTGGGTGTCACGCACAGCCGCGCCCGCAGAGGTTCGCCTGGCCTCTACGCACTGACCACCGTTGCCATGGCTGAAGGTGGACTTCTTCCACTCAGGTGAGAGCTTCGTCATCGGCATCCCTTGACCGCTCCCAGGAGGGCGGTCCACTCGCGGCGGTTGGCTTCCAGGTGGCCGAGGTCGCGGTTCTGGGTGTCACGCACAGCCGCGCCCGCAGAGGTTCGCTTCGCCTCTACGCAGTCACCGCCGTTGCCACCGCTGTAGCCGGACTTCTTCCACTCAGGTGAGAGCTTCGGCTTCGTCATCATGCTTCCTTCGATGCTGGTAGAGAACCTTCAGCGACTTCTCAGGCGACAGTGAGACCCCCAGAAGGTCACTGAAAAGCGTATCCATCCGGGCTACGTCGTCTTGCTCAGTCACCATCCGGCCCGAGAGAGCGTCCTCCAGGTACAGCGTGTCCGCCTGATCCTCGAAGCCCAAGAGGGTGAAGGGCATGACCGATGGGGGACCCGACGTGTCCAGAGGGACGACATGAACCCTGATCCGTTTGCTTTCCACCATATCGATCAGCTTGGTGATCTGCTCGGACAAGACGCGCGGCCCTCCGATAGAGGTCAGAAGAACCGCTTCGTTCAGGACGACCACCATGCGGGGAGGATCGGGAAGATTCCAGAGCTTCTGCCGCTCCATACGTCCTGATACCAGTTCCTCGATATCGCGCAACGGTGCAAGACCGTTGTTCGCCGTGACCAGGGAGCGTGCGTAGTCCTCCGTTTGGAGGAGACCAGGGATGACAGTGGTTTCGAACTTGCGCATGACCGTTGCCATGGGTTCGGCCTTCACCAGGTCACACACCCAGGCGGGATAGGACTGCTTGGAGTTGAGCCGGTCCCAGAGCCTGACAAGAGCCCCCTCCCCTGCGATCAGGTCGTCCAGTTCCACCGCCATCTCGCGTGAGGGCCAGTGCGTACCGGACTCGAAGCCGGAGATGAGGGTGTCAGAGCAGTTCAGTGGGGCAGCCAGGCTCTTCTGGGTCCTTCCTGCCCTGGCACGCAGAACCTTCAGTTCGGTTCCCCACTCCCGGGCGTGAGGCCTGATCTTGTGTTTCGCCATTACTTCACCCTTCTCCACCATCTTCGCACCACCGAAAACAGCACTCCTCGAATTCTCCCATATGCCCATGCCCTCTATGGTTCTGAGCTTCTCTCTCGGATGATCAGTTTCAAGGCCAGCGATGGCCTGTGACAGCGGCTTTGGGAACATTCCACCATTCCATGGAGGAAAAGGGACATGTCAGAATCCGAGAATGCGACAACAGTGACCAGGGAGGCGGCCAAGCGGCTCGCCCTGGAACTGGACCAGCTGAACCTCAGGCCCCTCCCCCGACCGGGAATGGTGCTGGTGGTAAAGCGGGGTTCCCAGGAACAGTCGGTGCGCCTGATGCGGGCGGACTCGGGGCAGTGGCACTGGTTCTGGATGTGGGAGCCCTTCCGCACCGAGGACGCCTGGGAGTGCGAACAGGGCCTTCCCATCGGCCAGGAGCGAGACATGGCCCGCCGCCTCCTCAGCGTTCTGGAGATCGCGGAGGCCGGGGAGAAGACCACGTGAGCGCGCACGAACTCCCCCGCTTCCTCGCCGAGGTCTCCCCCGAGGTGGCCGCCTCCCTCTCCACCACGCCGGGAGTGGAGAGGGTGACGCCACGGCAGATCCTCTGCTCGGCCGTCGGCCTGCTCAACCTGCGCAAGGCCGGGGGAACCGTCTTCTTCGCGCGCGGCGGGGCCGTGCTCACCCGCCCCGGCATGCGGATGGTCACCTTCACCGAACTTCAAGCGGGCGACCTTCCCCGCAGGTACCTGTGAGACCCACGGCGACCAGACCGAGAGCACAGGCCCTTTTCCCGAAGAAGGCTTCGGGAAAAGGGCCTGTGCGCTGAGAGGACTCCATCGAGCACGGAGCGGTCGCGCGAGCACACCCGCACGACCACCCCGCCCCGCGCCCTGCCCAGACCAGCCCGGATCAGGCCGGACCAGCCCGGCCCGGCGATCAGGGCGTGTAGACCTCCGGCCAGGGAGCGGGCTCCATGCCGTCCCCGATGAAGAAGCTCGGGTGCGGCGGCTGGTTGTAGGCGGTGTTCTGCCAGGCGACAGCCACCCGGTACTGGGTGTCGTGCATCAGGGTGGGCATCCGCAGCTCGGTTGGGACGGGCGTGGAGTAGATCCGCAGCGCCCGGTTGTCCTCGGTGCGCCAGACGACCTCCTCACGCCAGTCACCGAGGATGTCCCCGCTCAGCGCCGGTGTGGACTTGGTGCCGTTGTTGGAGGCCACCCCGGAACCGGTCAGCAGCCGGGTGTCGCCACCGGTCCCGTACTCGTCGATGCGGGTGCCGTCCAGCAGCTCCCGCAGCGGGTCGCCGTCCCACCAGGCCACGAAGTTCGCCGACGAGGGGGCACGAACGCCCAGGCGGTCACCCTCCGCGTCGTACATGCCGCTGAT
Organism: Nocardiopsis synnemataformans; assembly: GCF_965343085.1. Classification (NCBI taxonomy): domain Bacteria; kingdom Bacillati; phylum Actinomycetota; class Actinomycetes; order Streptosporangiales; family Nocardiopsidaceae; genus Nocardiopsis; species Nocardiopsis synnemataformans. Next base: position 79,572 of record NZ_CBDRFA010000002.1, read on the forward strand.
GCCGCCACCCGCGACCCAGAACTCCGCGCCCGGGTTGTCCGGCCACACGTCCGCGGCCACGCCCCGGCCGGGTCCCTCCTCGCCGCTGGCGGTGGGCCTGCGCCAGACCACGTCGCCGGTGTCGGCGTCGGCCACGTAGGCGCCCGCCGCGCCTCCCGTGCGCTCGGTGATGGTGAAGACCTCCAGGCCGGGGCGGTCGGGAAGCAGGTCGCCCACGTGCATGGCGTCCCCGTGGCCGTGACCGGTGGCCCACATCCCGCTGCCGTCGTCGTCGACGGCCATCGAGCCGTACATGACCTCGTCGCGGCCGTCACCGTCGGCGTCGGCGATGCTCAACTGGTGGTTGCCCTGTCCGGCCCACCGCGACCCGGCGTCGTCGCTGTCGAAGGTCCAGCGGCGGGTGAAGCGCCCGTCCCGCCAGTCCCAGGCCGCGATGACCGAGCGCGTGTAGTAGCCGCGTGCCATGACCAGACTGGGCCGCTGGCCGTCCAGGTAGGCGACGCCCGCCAGGAACCGGTCCACCCGGTTGCCGTAGCAGTCGCCCCAGTCGCAGACGTCGCCGCGTCCGGGCACGTAGTCCACCGAGTCCAGTTCGGCCCCGCTGCGGCCGTCGAACATGGTGAGGAACTCCGGCCCGCTCAGGACGTAACCGTCGCCGTTGCGGTGGTCGGCCCCGGCGTCACCGATGACCCCGCCGGTGCCGTCGACGGTGCCGTCGGCCGTCTTCACGGCGACCTCGGCCCGCCCGTCGCCGTCGAAGTCGTAGACCTGGAACTGGGTGTAGTGCGCACCGGCCCGGATGTTGCGTCCCAGGTCGATGCGCCAGAGCCGCTCGCCGCTGAGTTCGTAGGCGTCGAGCAGTACGGGGCCGGTGCGACCCGCCTGGGAGTTGTCCCTGGCGTTGGTGGGCTCCCACTTCAGGACGATCTCGTACTCGCCGTCGCCGTCGAGGTCGCCCACGCTGGCGTCGTTGGCGTCGTAGGTGTAGCCGCTGCCGCCGGACGGGACGTCCAGGGGAACGTCCAGGTAGCCGTCGCGCAGCGCCAGGGAGTTCCCCGAAGCCTCCGCCTCCTGGCCGTCGACCACGGGGCGGACCGTGTAGCGGGCGTCGGCGGCGGCGTCGTCGTCCAGGTAGGAGGTGGCCCCGGTGAGGGGCTGCGGGTTGAGGCGCGTGGAGCCTCGGTAGACGTTGAAGGCGACGTCCTCGGGGTCGGTGGCCAGCAGCCGCCAGCTCACCAGGTTGCCCTGCGGTCCGTGCACGCTCACCAGGCCGCGGCCCAGCTCCTCGACCTGGCGCCCCTCTCCGGTGGTGGGCGGGTCCTCGTCGTCGGGCGGCTCCTCGACGGGGGGTTCCCCGGTGTCGCCGGTGCAGACGGTGCCGTTGAGCGTGAAGGACTCGGGGATTTCGGGGGTGCCGCCGTGAGAGCCGTTGAAGCCGAAGCTGACCGAGGCTCCGGTGGCGACGGCGGCGTTCCACCCGGTGTCGCCCACACTGACGTGGTCGCCGGAACCGGAGAACTCACCGTTCCAGCCGCTGGTGACACGCTCGCCCGCGGTGAAGTCCCACTCCAGGGTCCAACCGTCGACGGGATCACCGAGGTTGGTGACGGACACGGCGGCGGTGAAGCCGTTGTTCCACTGGTTCTGGATGGTGTAGTCGACCTCGCAGCCAGCGGCTGCGGAAGCGGGGCCGGTCGCCACGGCGGCGAGCGCGGCGCCCGTGGCGAGGGCGGTCATGAGGGAGGCGCCGCGCCGTGTCCGAGGACGGACGGCAGGGGGGATGGGGGGCATGGGAAGGACACTCCTCACCGTCTCCGGAGCCGACGTGTCGCGGCGGCCCGGATGCGTCGATGTGATGGGAGCGCTCCCGAAAACAACGCGAATGTAACACGGGGAGTAGCGACGCGACAACGGCCCTTTCTAAACCGATTTACGTCTACTCGGAGGATCCGAGCCCCAGATGACATGGGACATCCGATCGCCATGCGTCCGGGGGAGAGGGAATCGGAGTAGTTGAAAGGAAAACGATTCAAGCCTGGACCACCGCTCCATCGGGACAGCGGTTTCGCGGCCCCGCTGCTGGCCCCCGGGGACAGGCGGTCTCACAGGCCCTGCGCGCGATCAGGCACGTCCGCCGGGACCGGATCAGCGGAGGCAGCGGGCCAGGTCGCGCAGCCAGGGCTCCCGGAAGGCGGGCTCGCCGGTCAGCACCCGGTGGACGTGCTCGCGGACCTGGCGGGTGCGTCCCCGTTCGACCAGGGACACCGCCGTGGACAGGGCGCACAGCGCCTCCTTGTCGTGTCGGGGCTCGGTCACGGACGGATCCGTCCAGCGGGTACGGCGGAAGGACACGGTGGTCTTGGGCTGGTCGTTGCCCAGGTGACTCCACAGCCAGCCGGGAACCGAGATGTTGCGCACCGCGCTGGCGGGCAACTCATCGGGCCATTCGGCGTTCTGCTGCCAGCGCCAGGTGTGGGGACTGGTCTTCTCCCGCGTGGTGATCCCCAGATAGCGGACCTTGCGTCGGATGACGTTCCAGGCGGCCCGCTCGTCCTCGATCCAGTCGCGCAGGTGCTCGTGCAGGTTGCCGAACGTGGACCCGTGCAGGACCAGGTCCACGAACACCAGGGGGCGCCCGCGCGCGGCCAGGCTTCCCGGCGTGATGCCCGAGGCGGTCAGGTTGGTGCGCAGCTGGGCGCGTTCGGCGAAGGTGAGCCCCTGTCCGTCGTACCCGTAGAGCGACAGGGGCAGCTGTCTGAGCCGTTCCCGGTACGGGGTGTCGGAGAGCACACCGCTGAGCAGGTCGAAGAGGCTGTCCGGGGAGCGGCCCACGAAGTACAGGTCTCCGTCGGCGCTACGGGCGAGCACCTTGGCCGCGCACTCGGTGAGCTCCTCCACGTAGAGGGGCTCGTGGTCGTGCCCTTCGGTCAGGGAACCGAGCTGGTCCCCGCCCGCGACGTCCCAGCGAAAGGGCAGGTTGGGTTCTTTGTGGGCCATGGAACCAGGGAAGCAGGGAGGTGGCCGTTCGCGCCACGGGGTTTCGCGGCCTGTGGACGACCCGGAGTCACCCCTGCTTCACTCCGGCCTGTTAACCTCCCGCGGCCGGGGCCGCACCGGAACGGTCCGACCTGGCTCGGCCAACGGAACTCCAAGCTGTGGGAACTCCCGGCCTCCGGAACCCGCAGCCGTCAGAACTCCAGGTTGTCGGCGCCCACGGCCACCTGAACCCCTGACCGCCACGGCCCCTGACCGCCGGAGCCCCCGGCCTTTCGCACCCCGCTCCCCCGCTGAGAGGATTTCCCCATGAAGCCGCGTTCACGCCCGCTGGTCAGACCGGTGGCCTCCACCGCCACCCTCGTCCTGGCCGCGTCCGCGCTGGTGGCGGCCCCCGCCGCCGCCGCCGAGGTGTCGTCCTCGGTCCCCGAACCGCCGGGATCGCACGAGGTGCGCTTCGCCACCTTCAACACCGCGCTGGAACGCCCCGGTCAAGGGGTCCTCGCCGAGGAGCTGGCCACGCCCGGCAGCGAGCAGGCGCGCAACGTCGCCGAGATCATCCAGCACGTGCGCCCCGACGTCCTCCTGGTCAACGAGTTCGACTACGACGAGGAGGGGGACGGGCCCCGCCTGTTCCAGGACAACTACCTGTCCGTGGGCCAGAACGGCGCCGAGGCCATCGAGTACCCCTACGTCTACTCCGCGCCCGTCAACACCGGTGTGGCCTCGGGCGCGGACCTCAACGGCGACGGCGAGGCGGTGACCGAGCCCGGCAGCCCCGCCTATGCCGAGGACGCCTTCGGGTACGGACTCTTCCCCGGCCAGTACGGGATGGTCGTGTACTCGATGTACCCGATCGTCACCGAGGACGTGCGCACGTTCCAGACCTTCCGGTGGGCGGACATGCCCGGCGCGCTCCTGCCCACCGACCCCGAGACGGGCGAGTCCTACTACTCCCCCGAGGCCCTGGAGGTCCTGCGGCTGTCCTCCAAGAGCCACTGGGACCTGCCGATCGACACGGGCCGGGGCCGCCCGGTCCACCTGCTGGCCAGCCACCCGACCCCGCCGACCTTCGACGGCCCGGAGAAGCGCAACGTGGCGCGCAACCACGACGAGATCCGCTTCTGGGCCGACTACGTGACCCCGCGCGCGGGTTCCTACGTCTACGACGACCAGGGGCGGCGCGGCGGCCTGCCCGTGGGCGCACCGTTCGTCATCGCCGGGGACCTCAACGCCGACCCCAACGACGGCGACGGCCACCCGAACGCCATCACCCAGCTCCTGGAGCACCCGGGGATCACCGACGTGCGCCCGTCCAGCCAGGGCGGCAGGGGCGCGGCCCAGCGCCAGGGCGGGGCCAACGACGGGCACGGGGGCGACCCGGTCCTGGACAGCGCCGACTTCGCGGACGAGCCCGGTCCGGGCAACCTGCGCGTGGACTACGTGCTGCCCTCGCGGATCGTTCCGACCCGGTCGTCCGGGGTGTTCTGGCCGACCGTGGACGACCCCCTGTTCCGGCTGACCGGCGACTACCCCTTCCCCAGCTCCGACCACCGGATGGTGTGGGTGGACGTGCTCCGTCACTAGGACACCGAGGCCCTCCCTCCCTACGGGGAGGGCCTGGCGGACGGGCGCGGTCGCCTGCCACACGGGTTCGCGCCGGGGTGGGGCCGCCCCCGGAGGTCGCGGGCACCTGGCGCTCGGACGTCCACAGCAGGGCACGGCTGGCGCATCCGACGATCGCGGTCACCCGGCGCACGGGTGTCCGAGCCGGGACACGGCTGACGCACCCCGTGGCCGGGACGTGGTCACCTGGTGCGGGCGGCCTCCTCCTGCGCGGCGGCCAGCCCGGCGCTGATGACGCTGTCCATGATGGCGGCGAGCCGGTCGGGCCCCAGGCGCGGGGCGTGCTCGGCCATGCGCTCGACCAGTTCGCGCTCGCGCCGCATGTCGCGCCCGGCGAAGTAGCCGACCGGCTTGAGCCGCTGCACCTGGGCGGCGACGAGGGCGCGGCGCTCGAGGAGGTCGGCCAGTTCGGCGTCCATCTGGTCGATGCGTCCGCGTAGCTGGCGGATCTGCTCCTGGGCGGCGGGCGCAGTGGTGCGGTGCTCGGACACGGTGGTTCTCCCTCGGGTGGGGCGGTCCGGTGGCGGGCCGGACTCGGTCGCGGTGCGGCCGTACCTCCCCGCGGGATACGCGCGGTGCGTGGAGAGCGTGTCGTGGGACGTCGGCCGCCTGGAAAACGAAGAGGAGCACCGGGCTGCTGCCCTGGTGCTCCGTTGCCGACGACCCCTGCTTCCGCCTACGTGAGAGCGGCCGACGAGGTCGTCGGCTGGCTAAACACGTGATAGCGGCGGGTCATGGGGGAGATACTACCGAATCCGCCGGGGAGGGTGCGACGGTTTCGCGGCGGGGAGTGCGTCACCCCGCGCGTGTGGGGCGTGCGGGCCGTGTTCCCTCCGGCCCCGCACACGCGTGGGGCGGCCCCGCCTGTCGGCGCAGGCCGCCCCACGGTGCTTCGGCCGGGTGGACCGGCTGGCGGCTCAGCCCTGCTGGCCCTCGGCCTCGGGCATCCTGACCTGGATCATGAGGGCGGTGGCCTCGGCGGTGACCTCGCCGTGGGCGCGGATCCGCCCGGAGACGAAGACCTTGCGGCCCTCCACCCGGTCCACCTCCGCGGTGACCTCCAGCGGGGTGAACAGCGGCGTGGGCCTGCGGTAGTTCACCTCCAGCTTGGCGGTGAGCCCCGGGGTGGTCTCGACCGCGGAGACGCTGCCGACGGCCTGGTCGAGCAGGGCCGCGATCCAGCCGCCGTGCACGAGTCCGGGCGGGCCCTGGTAGACGGTGTTGAGGGTGACCTCGCCGCGCAGGCCCTCGGGGGTGCGCTCCAGCAGGAGCGGCGGGGCGGCGGGGTTGGTGTCGCCCGAGACGATGTTGGTGATGGTGCCGTACTCGACGTCTCCGCTCTGGAGGTCGCGCTGGACCATGGTGCCGATCTGGCGGCGGGCGACGTTGAGCCTGCCGGTGATGCCCTCGACGGTGGCCGCGGCCTCGGCCAGGGTGTCGGTGTCGACCTCGGTGTTGGCGACGGCGTCGACGAGGTCGTGGACGCGGGCCACGAGGGAGCGCAGCTCGGCGGGGATCTGGGCCTGCTCGACCACCGGGAGGCCGAAGGCGCGGGGGTCGGGGCGCTCGGCTACCGGCTGCGTGTTGACCGTCATGTGTTCCTCGTCGAATCGGTGTGTGCACGGGTGGCTGGGGGCACCACCGTCAAACCGAATCCTACTCGGTGGTATTCCGACGAGGCGGGGCCGGGCGGTGCGCTCCCTGTCACACGGGGCGGAGACGGGCAGCACGCGCGGCGGCGTCAGCCCAGCTCACGCACCATGTGCAGGTGCGGAATCCCCGCGTCCAGGAACTCCTCCCCGTGGGCGGCGTAGCCCAGCCGCGCGTAGAAGCCCAGTGCGTGGGTCTGGGCGTGCAGCTCCACCTTGGTCAGCCCGCGCTCGCTGGCCCGCTCCTCCACCGCGCGCACGAGCGCTGCGCCGGTCCCGGTGCCGCGCCCCTTGGGCAGGACGGCCAGACGACCGAGGAGGCCCACGCCTCCGCCCAGGTCCACGAGGCGGACCGTGCCCACGGGGATGCCGCCGTCCAGGGCGAGGAGGTGGTCGGCGGTGGCGTCGCGCACGTCCCACTCCTCCTCCACGGGCACCTGCTGCTCGGCGACGAACACGGCTCCCCGGATGACGAACACTGCGGCGCGGTCGCGCTCGTCCCGCGCCAGGCGGATCTCGGTCGTAGTCATGCAGGCAGATTAGTCCCATCACGGGGCGAAACACGCACCGCGGGTGCCGTCCCCCCGGCTGTCGCGGACGTCCGACCGGCGCGGCCGGTGCCGGTGCCGAAGCCGGTGCCTGTGCCGTCCCCCTTGCCCGTACTGCCACCGGTGTCCTGCCACCGGTGCCCTGCCACCGGTGTCCGCGCCGAAGCCCGTGGCAGTGCCCGCGCAGCGCGCTGCCTAACCTGGAGCAATGGGCATGCCCAGCGATGTTCACCCCCGGATCGAGGACCCGCGCGCGGAGCGGGCCCGCTACTGGCGCTTCTCCGGGCTGCCCGAGACCGAACTGCTCACCGCGCACTTCGTCACCACCGCCTTCACCCGCCACACCCATCCCACCTACACGATCGGGGTGATCACCGGCGGCATCGAGGAGTACACGCACGAACGGGGCCGGGCCCGGGTGGGGCCGGGAGGACTCGCGGTGGTCGAACCCGGGGAGGTGCACACCGGCCACGCCGGGGTTCCCGAGGGCTGGAGCTACCGCGTGTTCTACCCCCTGCCCGAGGTGGTGGCCGACATCGCCCGCGAACTGGGCATGCGCGGAACCCCGGCGTTCACCGAGTCCGGCATCCACGCGCCCGAGGCCGCCCGGGTGCTGGCCACCGCGCACGTGGCCGCCGAGAACGGCGACCGCCTGACCGCCTCCTCCCTGGCCCGGCAGGGCCTGGGCATGCTGCTGCGCTCCCACGGTCGCGAACGGGCGGCCGGACCGGCCGGGCACGCGGCCCGCCCCGAGGTGGAGCGTGCCCGGCGGATCCTGGCCGAGCGCCTGGTGGACCCGCCGACGCTGGAGGAGTTGGCGGCCGGACTGGGCATCGGCCCGTTCGCGCTGTCGCGGGCCTTCCGAGCCGTCCACGGCCTGCCGCCGCACGCCTACCTCAACCAGCTGCGGGTGGACCGGGCCCGGGCACTGCTGGCCTCGGGACGGCGGGCGGGCGAGGTCGCGGTGGAGGTGGGGTTCGCCGACCAGCCACACCTGACCCGCCACTTCAAGCGCCACCTGGGGGTGCCGCCCGCGGCCTACCAGCGCGCTCTGCTCTCCACCTGAGCCGCTGGCCGGGAGGCGGGGGCGGCGACCGGCGGACCGGGCCCGGCAAGAACGTTCAAGACACCGCACGGTGGGCCTCCCTAGCGTGGGGCGCGTGAAATCCTTCTCCGTCCTCCGTACACCCGCGGTGCGCGACAGCGTGGGGATCGGCGTCGCCGTGGGCGCCGCCGGTCTGGCGTTCGGCACCGCCGCCGTGGCAGCCGGGCTGTCCCCGGCGCAGTCCGTCTTCATGAGCCTGTTCATGTTCACCGGAGCCTCCCAGTTCGCCCTGGTGGGGGTGATCGCCGGCGGCGGCAGCCTGGTCGCGGGGGCGGCGGGAGCGCTGCTCCTGGGCGCCCGCAACACCCTGTACGGGCTGCGTCTGGCGGACGTGCTGGGCTGGCGGGGCGCGCGGCGGGCGCTGGCCGCGCACGGGGTGATCGACGAGACCACGGCCGTGACGCTGGCCCAGCCGGACCGCGCGTCGGCGCGTACGGCGTTCGTGACGACCTACGCGGTGCTGGGCGGCTCCTGGGTCGTGGCGACCCTGGTGGGGGCGCTGGCCACGGAGCTCGTGGGCGACATCAGCGCGTTCGGGCTCGACGCGGTGGGTCCGGCGGTCTTCCTGGGGCTGCTGTGGCCCCGCCTGCGGGAGGGCGGCGCCCGCACGTGGCTGGTCGCGGGCCTGGGCGCGGGTCTGGCCCTGGCCGCGACTCCCTTCCTGCCCTCGGGCGTCCCGGTGCTGCTGGCCGCCTCGGCCGCGCTCATCGCGCTGCTCGGTCCCGCCGCCGGGGAGAGCGGCCAGGCCGCGCCGTCCGCGCAAGGTAACCGGAGCACATCCGTCAGGGACGGTGCTCCGAGCACAGGCACCGGGGAGGGCGCCCCGACTGCCTCCTCCGGGGCGGGGACTCCGGCCGCGTCCGCGGTGGACGGTCCCGTGGCGAAGGGTGACCGCCGGTCCGCGGTGGAGCGCGGGGAGGCCCGGCCATGACCCTGTGGATCGTGCTCGTCGCCACCGCGGCGGGCTGCTACCTGCTCAAGTACGCGGGCCTGGCCGCGCCGCGGCGGCTCCTGGACAACCCGTGGCTGCGGCGGTTCGCGACCGCGGTGCCGATCGCCCTGCTCGCCGCGCTGATCGCGGTGGAGGCGCTGCGCGGCGAGGGCCAGGCGCTGGCATGGGACACCGCGCGGATGGGCGGCCTGGGCGCCGCCGTCCTGGCCCTGGTCCTGCGCGCGCCCTTCCTCGTCGTGATCGTCGCCGCCGCGGCGACCACGGCGGGCCTGCGCGCCCTCGGCGTCGGCTGAGTACTGGAGCGCGCCTCCGACGAGGGGCGGGCACGGCCCTCTGCGCATCCTCGGCGTCGGCTGAGCGCCAGGACGCGCCTTCAACGAGGGCGGGCCTTCGACGCCCTGGGCGCCCCCGGCGTCGGCTGAGCAGCCCGGGGGAAGTTATCCACATCCCCTACCGAAGGGCGCCGCGCTGCGGTTTCCTGGAGGTGAGGAGGTGGTGGGACGTCGGACGGCGTACCAGTCGATGACGGGGCCCTCCCCGTTCGCTCGCGCGGTGCCGGGGACGGACCCGTCCCCGGCGCGGGTCCCGACCGGCCGCCCCACCGCGACCGTCCCCGTACGCGGCGGGTGGGGAGTGCAAGTTCCCCGCCCCCTGGGAAGGAAGCCGAAGACCGTGCTCGGGCGCCGGACAGCGACGACCCGGGACGACGGCCTCCGGGCGGCAGCGCCCGGAACGCCACAGAGCCCACGAGGCTCGAAGCGGCAGCGGCCGGTCACCACCGACCGTATGCGCCCGGATGTGCCAGACCCGGTCTGGGCCGTCCGGACGCGCCGAGTGGACCTTGCGACGATGGAAGGACCCCGCCCCCATGGCCACAGGCGCAGCAGAACGCCCCCGCCCGCCCACCGACACCGCCGCGCACGCGGTGGTGGGGGTGCTGGCAGCGGCCGGGATCAGACGGTGCTACACCGTCCCCGGTGAGAGCTTCCTGGAGCTCGCCGACGCGATCGACCAGCACCCGCGCATGCAGCTGGTCTCCACCCGGCACGAGAACGGCGCCGGGTTCATGGCCGAGGCCGAGGCCAAGCTCACCGGCGTTCCCGCCGTGGCCGCGGCCACCCGGGGGCCGGGAGCGTCCAACCTGGCGGTGGGCGTGCACACCGCCATGCAGGACTCGACCCCGATGATCGTGTTCCTCGGGCAGGCCGAGACCGAGCACCTGGGCCGGGAGGCCTTCCAGGAGGTGGACCTCACCGCGTTCTACGCGCCCATCACCAAGTGGTCCACCACCGTGCACCGGGCCGACCGGCTCGCGGAGGTCACCGCGAAAGCGGTCCGCGTCGCCACCACCGGCAGACCCGGACCGGTGGCCATCGCGGTGCCCGGCGACCTGTTCGGCCAGCGCGTCGGTCCCCAGGAGGCGCCCGGGCCGCCCGTGGTCCCGCGCCCCGTCCTGGGCACGGAGGCCAGGGACCGGCTGGCGACCTGGCTGGCCAGGGCGGTGCGCCCGGTGATCATCGCGGGCGGCGGCGCCCGCGCGGCCCGGGAGGACCTGGTCCGGGTCGCCGAACGCTTCAACACGGGCGTGTACGCCGCCTGGCGACGCCAGGACGTGTTCCCCAACGACCACCCGCTCTACCTGGGTCACCTGGGGCTGGGCTGTTCTCCGCCGGTGCTCAACGCCCTGGCGGAGGCCGACGCGGTCCTGGTGGTCGGCTGCCGGATGAGCGAGACCACCACCCAGGGTTACCGGCTGCCCGAGCGCGGCGGGCACGTCCGGGTCGCGCAGATCGACGTCGATCCGGGACAGCTGGGCGCCAGCACCGACCTGTGGTTCGGCGCGGTCGCCGACGCCGGGGAGGCGCTGCGCGAACTCGCCGGGGCGCCGGTCCAGGCGCCCTACCGCGACTGGAGTTCGGCGCGGCGGGTGTGGGTGGACACCGCGACCGTGCCGCCCGAGGTCGCCGGGCACACCGGTGCACGGCTGCATCCGTGGACGGTGGTCGCGGGAATGCGCGCGGCGCTGCCCGAGGACGCGCTGATCACCAACGACGCGGGCAACTTCGCCTCCTTCCTGCACCGGGGCTGGTGGTTCCGGCATCCGCGCACCCAGCTGGCGCCGACCAGCGGGGCCATGGGCTACGCCGTGCCCGCCGCGGTGGCGGCCAAGATCGCCGCCCCGGACCGGACGGTGGTGGCGGTGGCCGGTGACGGCGGCGCCCTGATGACCGGGCAGGAGCTGGAGACCGCGGTGCGGATGGACGCGCCGGTCACCGTGGTGGTGTTCCAGAACGGGCTGTACGGCACGATCGCCATGCACCAGGCCCGTGAGCTGGGGCGGATCGCCGGAACCCGGATCAGCGGGCCGCTGGACCTGGCCGGGTACGCCCGGTCCCTGGGGGCCAGGGGCGCGACCGTGCACACGCGTGAGGAGCTGGAGAAGGCACTGGCGGAGGCGGTGGGGGCGAACCTGCCCACCCTGGTCGACGTGCGGACGGACCCGGAGGTGATCAGCCCGGCCGCCACCCTGTCGGGCCTGCTGAACGGTTGAGCCGGTCCCGCTGAACAGCTGAGGGGCGGTGCCCCACGGGTGTTTCGGCCGACCCGCGCGGGTCGGCCAGAACACCGGGGCACGCCCCTGCGCACGCCCCTGTGCTCGCTCTCCGGCTCCGGTTCTGGGCTCCTGCCGCTCAGTCGGTGTAGGCGGCGGCCGCCTCGCGCAGGGCCCGCACGGTGGCGCGGATGGCCGGGCGGCGGGAGGCGTCGGTGCGCCAGAACACGTACACCTGGCGCACCAGCGCTGGCTGCACGGGCACCACCCGCACCCCCTCCGGCAGGGGTCCGCACCCCAGGCGGGGCATGACGGCGGCGCCGATCCCGGCGGCGATGAGCGCCAGCTTGGTCTGGTGCTCCTCCACGTTGTGGATGACGTTGGGCTCGCCGCCGTGCGCCCGGATCAGGCCGTGCAGCCAGTCGTCACAGATCGATCCGCGCGACCAGCTGATCCAGGGCAGGTCGAGGATCTCCTCGGGGGCGAGGATCTCGCGGTGGGCCAGGGGGTGGTCGGCGGGCAGGGCGATGTCGCCGACGTCCTCCATGAGCGGGGCGCGGCTCATGCCGCTGGGCAGGCTCAGCGGCGCCCCGAGCCAGTCGACGACCATGGCCAGGTCGGCGTCCCCCCGGGCCATGGCGGGCACGCTCTCGTGCGGCTCCTCCTCGTGCAGCTCCACCCTCAGGCCGGGGTGGGCTTCGCGCAGGGAGGAGAGCGCGTGCGGCAGGAGGCCGCGGACCGCGGTGGGGGTGGCGGACAGGCGCAGATGACCGGTGACGTCGTCGCGGTGCGCCTCCAGGTCGGCCTCGGCGCGCTGGACCATGGACAGGATCCTGGCGGTGTGCTCGACCAGGAGTTCGGCGGCGTCGGTGAGGCGCACGCCCCGGCCGTTGCGTTCGACGAGGGGTTGTCCGACCTCGCGTTCGAGTTTGGTGAGCTGCTGGGAGACGGCCGAGTTGGTGACGTGGAGGGCTTCGGCGGCTGCACTGAGGGAGCCGTGGGCCGCGATGGTGTGCAGGACCCGAAGTCGGTCGACACTGAGCATGTAAGCAAGCCTAAGGGTTAGCTTAAGAAATACGAAGTAGACCTAACACATCGTTCGGGGATAGAAACGTCCCATGTCCGCTGTCTCCCCTGTCTCCCCCGTGTCCGCCCCACCCCGCAGCCCGCGCCGCGCGCTCTCCGACTGGCGGGCCAAGTTCGTCCTGCTCTCCCTGATCTGGGGCATGAGCTTCCTGTTCATCAAGGTCGGGGCCGAGGTCCTCTCCCCCATGCAGCTCGCGCTCGGGCGCATGGCCACCGGGGCGCTGCCCCTGCTGGCCGTCCTGCTGCTGCGGGGCGGTCGCCTGCCGCGCTCGCCCCGCCTGTGGGGGCACATGTTCGTGGCGGCGCTGCTGCTCAACACCGTCCCCTTCACCCTGTTCGGGTACGCCGCCCAGCTCATCCCGTCCGCGCTCATGGGCATTGTGAACGCCTCGACGCCCCTGTTCGGCGTGGTGTTCTCGATGCTGCTGCTCTCCGACGAGCGGCCCGACCGCGACCGGGTCCTGGGCCTGGGCATCGGCTTCCTGGGCGTGCTCACCGTGTTCGGCGTGTGGAACTCGCTGGGTGAGGTGGCCGTCGGCGACCGCGACGCCGTGCTGGGCATGCTCTTCGTCGTGGGCGCCACCGCCTGCTACGGGATCGGCACGCCCTACCTGCGCCGGTTCGTGGCGGGCAGCTCCCACGGCGCCCTGGAGCTGAGCACCCTGCAACTGCTGCTGGGCTCGGCACCGCTGGTGGTCCTGGTTCCGCTGTTCACCGAGATGCCCACGGGCGTGACGTGGCAGGTGGTGGCGGCGGTGAGCACCCTGGGCGTCTTCGGCACCGGCGTGGCCTACATCCTCCAGTACGCGGTGGTGCGCGAGGCCGGGGCGACGGTGGCGACCACGGTCACCTACGTGGCGCCGGTGGTGGCGATCACCGCCGGGGTCGTGCTGCTGGGCGAGACCCTGAGCTGGAACCAGCCGCTGGGCGCGGTGGTCATCATCCTGGGCGCCGCCCTGTGCCAGGGCGTGGTCCGCACCCGGTACGTGACCCCGTCCGCGCGGAGAAGGTAGCGGGACCGTCCACAGGCCCGAGAAGACCCTGGCCGGGGCCGCCGCCCCGTGCCAGACTGGGAACCGGGGGCGCCGCGCACCCCCTCGGGGGTGGGGCTCCCCCCGATTCCAGTGTCGTCCGCCGCGCGCACGCCCGGCAAGGCCCGGTCCGCGCCTGTGGACGGACCGGGCCGCGGGGCACCAGGCCGCGACGACCCGGTCCGGGGGTCGGCCCGGGAGCCGGTCGGTCAGTCCTCGCGCAGCGCGTCGACGGCGGCGGTGAGGTCGTCCGGGTAGGGGCTGGAGAACTCCACCGGGCGGTGCTCGGTGGGGTGGTCGAAGCCCAGCCGCACCGCGTGCAGCCACTGGCGGCGCACGCCCAGCCGCTCGGCCAGGGTCGGGTCGGCGCCGTAGAGCGTGTCTCCCACGCACGGGTGGCGCAGGGCCGACATGTGCACCCGGATCTGGTGGGTGCGGCCCGTCTCCAGCTTGATCTCCAGCAGGCTCGCGGCCCGGAAGGCCTCCTGCGTGTCGTAGTGCGTCACCGACGGGCGCCCACCCGCGACCACGGCCCAGCGGCCGTCGCCCGCCGGGTGGCGGTCGATCGGCGCGTCCACGGTGCCCCGGAGCGGGTCCGGGTGCCCCTGGACCAGCGTGTGGTAGTGCTTGTCCACGGTGCGTTCCTTGAACGCCCGCTTGAGCACGCTGTAGGCGGTCTCGCTCTTGGCGACCACCATCAGGCCGGTGGTGTTGGCGTCCAGCCGGTGCACGATGCCCTGGCGTTCGGCGGCACCGCTGGTGGCCACCTGCACCCCGGAGGCCAGCAGGCCCTCCAGGACGCTGGGGCCGGTCCAGCCCACGGTCGGGTGGGCGACCACGCCGACCGGCTTGTCCACCACGATGATGTCGGTGTCCTCGTGCACGATCCGCATGCCCGGCACGGGCTCGGGACGCGGGACGGGGGCGGTGGGCGGCGGCGGGAGGGTGATCTCCAGCCAGGCCCCCGCGCTGACGCGGTCGGACTTGCCCGCCTCGGAGCCGTCGACCAGGACACCGCCCTCACCGATGATCTCGGCGGCGCGGGTACGGGACAGGCCGAACATCCGGGCGATGGCCGAGTCGAGCCGGTCGCCCTCCAGCCCGTCGGGCACGGGCAGGCTTCGGGTGTCGCTCACTGGTCCCTCCCTCCGGTCGTCTCGTCTCCGGCGGAACCGGTCTCCCCGGCACCTCCGGCGTTCTCGCTGTCCTCGGCCTTGTCCGAGCCCTTCTTGGCGTCGCGGTCGTCCTCGATGACGGTCCCGTCCAGGTTGAGTCCCTTGAAGGTCAGCGCCACCACCAGGCAGGCGCCCACCACCACGCAGGAGTCGGCGATGTTGAAGACCGGGAAGGTCCCCACGCTGATGAAGTCGACGACCGCGCCGTGGAAGGGTGCCGGGTCGCGGAAGAAGCGGTCCACCAGGTTTCCGGCGGCACCGCCCATCATCAGGCCGAGCGTCACGCCCCACCACACGCTGCGCACCCGCAGACCCATGTAGCCGATGGCGATGACCACGAGGCTGGCGATGCAGGTGAACACCCATGTGAAGTCGGTGCCCATGGAGAAGGCGGCGCCCGTGTTGAACACCAGGGTGAACTGGACGAAGTCGCCGATGACGTCGAGGTACTCGCCCTCGGCGAAGGTCGCCAGGACCCACTCCTTGGTGAGGAGGTCGACGCCGATCGCGGCGAGCGCGACCAGCAGCAGGAGAAGGTACCTGCGCGGACGGGCGCCCGTCTTGTCGGTCGTGGTCATGTTCCTGTCCCCGGAGGGCTCTACCTCAGTCAGCGACGCTCCTCGCGCTGTTTGCAGGTGACGCACAGGGTGGCGCGCGCGAAGGCCTGAAGGCGCGCCTTCCCGATGGCCTGCCCGCACGAGCCGCAGACCCCGTAGGTCCCCGCGTCCATCCGTTCGATCGCCCGCTCGCCCTCGGCGAGCAGGTCACGAGTATTGTAGGCCAACGCCAGATCCTGTTCGCGCTGGAAGGCCCTGGCCCCGGCGTCCGCGCTGTCGTCCCCGGCCCCCTCCACGGGGTCCTCTAACAGCTCGGCGAACTCGGACTCGACCTCTCCGAGCTCCCGCTTCGCCGCGGCGACCTCCTCCTCCAGCCGCCTGCGGACCACGGCGATCTCCTCCGCCGTCCAGGGGTCCTCCCCCGGCAGGACCGGCAGTCGGGCGGCGTCGGTGGCCTTCATCGCATATCCCTCCAGACGGCTCGGCACCCGTCCCGGAGTCCGCCGGACTGCGGACTCTTCCCCCTGGGCGGTACCGCGAGTGGTGCGGGAAGCGTCTCTGCGTGGCTTGGCGATCCTGAGGGATCCTCAGGATTCATGCGTGGCGAGAGGCCAGGCATGAGCCAATCGTCTTCGTGCCCTGGTGCCGATCGGCAACCCGTCGGCCCGCGTGGCACGTCCCTCCGGACGCTGGTTGGCCCATCCTGCACGGCTATGGGGCCAAGGAGGGTGCCCGACGTCGCCTGGGCGCCGAGCGTGCACTCATCACCCTAACGGATAGCCCAGTCACGCTGAGCCAGAAAGTGAGCCCAGGCGATCCGTCCGGGTAAGGCAACGATCCGGGGCGCCGCGCGGCCCCGCTCCGACCGGCCGCGGTCAGAACCCGCGTCGGTAGCGCAGACGGGGCAGGACCACACCGTTGAGGGGCCCCTCCTCGGTGACCGTCCCGTCGGCCTCCCAGCCGTGCGCGGCGTAGAAGCGCCGGGCCCGCAGGTTGTCCCGGAGCGCCCACAGGACGGCCTCGGCGTACCCCGCCCCGGCGACGGCCCGGTGCACGTCGGCGATCAGCCTGCGGTTGACCCCGCTCCCCCACACCTCGGGGACGGAGAAGAAGGCCTCCAGCTCGCACGGTCCGGCGATGCCGCCCGTCTCCTGCCCGTCCTCCTCGACGGGGGCGAAGCAGGCGAAGGCCACCGCCCCGCCGCCGCCCTCGGCGAGCAGCAGCTCCGCCTCCGGCCGGGCGGCCCCGGCGATCCAGTCCGACCACCGGGCGCCCCGCTGTCCGACGTCCATGGCGTCCAGGTAGTCCTGCGGGACGATTCCCGGGTAGGCGGCCCGCCAGGAGCGGACCTCCACGTCGGCGACGGCCGGACCGTCCTCGGGTACGGCTCTGCGTATCAGCATGGGGAGCATCCTCGCGCTTCCCGCGGCCCGCGCCCAACCGGTTTTTCCGACCAGCCCACGAAGCCCCTCCGACCCACGCGACCCGCCGGACCCATGCGGCCCGCTTATCTCGGCCAGCCCACGAAGCCCGTCCGGCTCACGCGGACCGCCCCTCCCGTCACTCCGCGACCGCGAAACCGCCGTAGTCCTCGGCCAGGGCCGCCAGGTGGGGCTCGTCGAACACCGCCGGGCCGCCGTGCGGCCCGGTGTGCACCTCAATCACCCAGTCCACGTCCTCCGCGTCGTCCTCGCCCGCGAGCATGTCGCGGTGCACCAGGCACGGCTCGTACCCCTGTTCCAGGAGCTGCTCGGCCAGCTCCTCGGCGTCCTCGCGGTCCGCCATCGTCACCAGCACGGCGCCCCGGACGTCCTCAGCCACGGCGGCCCTCCCCCGAACGAGCGGCGGGGCCCTCCCCGCTGCGTTATCCTGACCTCAGGTGTCGATGGGGACGAGTAGCGCTGGCCCCGACCGGACGCGAGACAGCCTAGAACGGCCGACCCGTCCAAGCGACCCGGGGGCGGTGCGAGCCCGGGGGTACGACCAGCGCGAAGATCACCCCGGAGCCGCCGGAGGAACGGACGCGAGGCGTCCCAGTAGAACCGGCACAGCGTAACGAAGAGGGATCCGCCGCCCGCCGCCCAGCGGCACGGCCGCGGTCCAAGGAGGGTGGTACCGCGGGGCCGCACGCCTCGTCCCTCCGTCAGGAGCACACCTGATGGAAAGGTACGACGGTGGCCAACGACCCCCGGCCCGAACCCCGCGCGCTGCCCCAGCTGCCCGCGCAGATCGACCTGCCAGCCATGGAGCGCGAGATCCTCGGCCGCTGGTCGAAGGAGAACGTCTTCCAGCGCTCGCTCGACCAGACCCGCGGCGGCCCCAACTGGGTCTTCTACGAGGGCCCGCCCACCGCCAACGGCCAGCCCGGCGTGCACCATGTCGAGGCCCGCGCGTTCAAGGACGTCTTCCCGCGCTTTCGCACCATGCGCGGCTACCACGTGGACCGCAAGGCGGGCTGGGACTGCCACGGCCTGCCCGTCGAGGTCGCCGTGGAGAAGGAGCTGGGCCTGTCCGGCAAGAAGGACATCGAGTCCTTCGGCATCGCCGAGTTCAACGACCGCTGCCGCGAGTCCGTCCTGCGCAACGTGGACGCCTTCACCGCCATGACCGAGCGCATGGGCTACTGGGTGAACATGGACGACGCCTACCGCACCATGGACCCCCAGTACGTGGAGTCGGTCTGGTGGGCGCTCAAGCAGATCTGGGACAAGGGCCTGCTGGTCCGCGACTACCGGATCAGCCCCTACTGCCCGCGCTGCGGCACCACGCTGTCCGACCACGAGCTCGCTCAGGGGTACGAGACCGTCACCGACCCGTCGGTGTACGTGCGCTTCCCGGTGACCTCGGGCCCGCTGGCCGCCGCCGAGCACCCCACCTCGCTGCTGGTGTGGACGACCACCCCGTGGACGCTGGTCTCCAACACCGCCGTGGCCGTGCACCCGGACGTGGAGTACGTGGTGGCCACCGACGGCCAGGAGCGCCTGGTCGTGGCGCGCCCGCTGTTCGAGAAGGTCCTCGGCGAGGGCTGGGAGCTCACCGGCGAGAGCTTCGAGGGCGACGAGATGGAGCGCTGGACCTACGAGCGCCCCTTCGACCTGGTGCCCTTCGACGAGCCCGCCCACTACGTCGTGCTCGCCGACTACGTCACGGTCGAGGACGGCACCGGCCTGGTGCACCAGTCGCCCGCCTTCGGCGCCGACGACATGGTGGTGTGCCGCGCCTACGGCCTGCCCGTGGTCAACCCGGTCCGCCCCGACGGCACCTTCGAGGCCGACCTGCCGCTGGTGGGCGGGGTGTTCTTCAAGGAGGCCGACAAGACGCTGGTGCGCGACCTGCGCGACCGCGGCCTGCTCTTCCGCCACGTCAGCTACGAGCACTCCTACCCGCACTGCTGGCGCTGCCACACGGCGCTGCTGTACTACGCGGTGCCGTCCTGGTACATCCGCACCACCGCGGTCAAGGACGAGCTCATCGCGCAGAACCAGGCCACCCACTGGGTGCCCGAGAACGTCAAGGAGGGCCGCTTCGGCGAGTGGCTGCGCGGCAACGTCGACTGGGCGCTCTCGCGCAACCGCTACTGGGGCACCCCGCTGCCGATCTGGGAGTTCCCCGACGGGCGCCGGATCTGCGTGGGCTCCCTGGAGGAGCTGGGCCGCCTCAGCGGGCAGGACCTGTCGTCGCTGGACCCGCACCGCCCCTACGTCGACGACATCGTCATCCCCGACCCGGACGCCGACCCCTCCCTTCCCGAGGAGGAGCGGGTGGCCCGCCGCGTCCCCGAGGTCATCGACGCCTGGTTCGACTCCGGCTCCATGCCCTTCGCCCAGTGGGGCGCCCCGCACCAGAACGAGGAGACCTTCCGGGAGAACTTCCCGGCGCAGTACATCTCCGAGGCCATCGACCAGACCCGCGGCTGGTTCTACTCGCTGCTGGCGGTGAGCACCCTGGTGTTCGGCCGCAACTCGTTCGAGAACGTGGTCGTGCTCGGCCACATCCTCGCCGAGGACGGCCGCAAGATGAGCAAGCACCTGGGCAACGTCATGGAACCCATCCCGGTGATGGACCGGCACGGCGCCGACGCCCTGCGCTGGTTCATGCTGGCCAGCGGCTCGCCGTGGACAGCCCGCCGGGTGGGCCACGCCGCCCTGGAGGAGATCGTCCGCAAGGTGCTGCTGACCTACCACAGCACCGTGTCGTTCTTCACCCTGTACGCGAACGCCGGTGAGGGCTGGGACCACGCTCTGCTGGACTCGGCGCCCGCGCCGCAGGACCGGCCCCTGCTGGACCGGTGGCTGCTCTCGGAGCTGAACGAGGTCGTCCGCGACGTCACCGAGGCGATGGACACCTTCGACACCACGACCGCGGGACGCCGTCTGACCGCGTTCGTGGACGACGTGTCCAACTGGTACGTGCGCCGCTCCCGCCGCCGGTTCTGGGGCGGAGCCGCCACCCCCGAGGGCGCCGCGGCGTTCGCGACGCTCTTCGAGGCCCTGGAGACCGTCACCCTGCTGATGGCGCCGATCGTGCCGTTCCTGACCGACCACGTGTGGTCGGCGCTGCGCCGCCCGGGCACCCCGGACTCGGTGCACCTGGCCTCCTGGCCCGAGGTCCGCGAGGACCTGATCGACCCCGAGCTGTCCCGGAACATGGCGCTGACCCGCCGCCTGGTAGAGCTGGGCCGCTCGGCCCGGGTGGACTCGGCCGTGCGCACCCGCCAGCCGCTGGCCCGCGCCCTGGTGGGCGCCCCGGGCTTCACGGACCTGCCCGAGCAGCTGCGCGGCCAGATCGCGGACGAGCTGAACGTGGCCTCGCTGGACTCGCTGTCCTCGGTGAGCGGCGACCTGGTGGACTTCAGTGTGAAGCCGAACTTCCGGGCGCTGGGCAAGCGGTTCGCCAAGCGGACGCCGCTGGTGGCCAAGGCCGTCCAGGCCGCCGACCCGGCCGAACTGGTGCGGCAGGTGCGCGACACCGGCTGGGCGCGGGTGCACGTCGAGGACGAGCCGGTGGAGGTGAGCGCCGACGAGCTGCTGGTGACCGAGCAGCCCCGCGAGGGCTGGGCGGTGGCCTCGGAGTCGGGCGAGACCGTCGCCCTGGACCTGGAGCTGACGGCGGAACTGCGCCGCGCCGGTCTGGCCCGCGAGATGGTCCGGATGCTCCAGGAGGCCCGCAAGAGGAGCGGGCTGGAGGTGTCGGACCGCATCGAGGTGTGGTGGACGGTCACGGACGAGGCCACCGAGCTGGCGCTCGCCGAGCACGGCCGGGCGATCGCCGCCGAGGTGCTGGCCGACGCGTTCGTCGCCGGTGAGCCGGGCCGGGAGCTGCACACCGCCTCCTCGGAGGAGGTCGGTGTGACCTTCGGGTTCCGCAAGGCCTGACCGCAGGCCGTGGCCGAAGCGGTCCGGGCCGTCCGCCCCCGGCGGGTGGGCCGGGCCGCTTCCGCCTGGCGGCTGCGGGTTCGCGCGCCGCGGTGGCCGCCGCGCCTCCGTGCGGCCCGAGCCGTGCGGTACCACCGTCATGCGGTTCGCCGCGCAGTCCCGTAGTCGCCCTCCCTCGGCCCGGGAGGACGTCAACGCACGAGGGCGCCGCTCGGGTGAGCGGCGCCCTCGTCGCGGTTCAGCGCTTGGTATCGGAGGCGTCGTCGGAGGCGGTGCCGGAGGTGCGGTCGGCGACCTCCTGAGCCCCGTCGTCCGGACCGTCCCCGGGGTCGTCGGCGGAGTGGTCCGTCCGGACGGCGGAGGATCCGTCCTCCCCGGGGTCCTCCGGGTCGGGCTCGGCGTCGGCCGGGGCCTCTCCGGTCCGCGCGCCGTCCTCATCGTCGCCGCGATCGCCGTCGGGGGTGTGCCCCTCCTCCGGCTCGGAGTCACCGGAGAGCACCGGGAGAACAGCCGTCTCAGGTCCGCCCGGGGTCCGCTCCGGGGCGTGCGCCTCCGGGGTGTCCGGGGCGTCCTCGTGGTCAGCGGTGGGCACGGCCGCCTCGTCGGGATCATGTGCCCCGTCCGCCCCGGCGGTGGCCGTATCCTCGCTGGGCTCCCCGGCCTCGCGCTCCTCGGGGGCGTCCGCGAAGGGCGCGTCGTCGATGTCCTCCTCGACCGCGTCCCACGCGGCCCGCGAGTCGTCACCGCGCGAGGGGTCGTCCTCGAAGGCGTCCTCCTCGACGGTCTCCCGGCCGGGGACGTCGTAGGCGAACGAGGCCCTGTCCGAAGCGCCGGTCCGCTGACCGTCGGCCCCGTCCCTGTCGCCGTCCTCGTCCTCGGGAACGTCGTCGGCGAAGAAGGCCGCGTCCGAGGCTCCGTTTCCGGACCCGTGACCCCCGTCCTCGGGGAAGCACTCCTCCACGGCCTCCGCCGGACGGGGGATGCTGTAGACGAAGGGCTCCTCGGAGGCGAACGCGGAGCCGTCCCGCTCTTTGCCGCCGTCCTCGCTGGCGCGTTCCTCGGGAGCGTCCGCGAGGGACGCGTCGTCGATGTCCTCCTCGACCGCGTCCTCCCCGAACGGGGGGCGGTCCTCGGCGGAGAAGCCGTCACCGGCCGGGGTACGGCCGGGAATGTCATAGGTGAATGCGGCGCCGGGGGCGGCCGCGGTGCGCTCGCCGGTCTCGTCCCCGGTGTCGGGTCCGTCCTCGGCGGCGGCGATGTCTCTCCACTCGTCCCACTCCGCCCTCGCGGCGGTGTCGGCCGCGTCGGCGGTGTCAGCTTCGCTCTCCCAGGGCGCCGGGGCGCGGAGCGGCTGCTCCTCCTCGGAGGGCGCCGCCCAGGAGGGGACCGGCTCAGCGGAGGGGGCGGCGGCGTGCGCCGCCGTGTCCGGTTCCGGCCAGTCGTGTGCCGTGGGGGTCTGCCAGCGAGGGACGTCGTACTCGGGTTCTCCGTGACCGGCGTCCTCCGCGGCCGGAGTCGGCCAGGCGGGCCGCTCCGGGGCATGCGGCTCCCGCACCGGCGCGGAGGCCGGTGCGGGTACGCGCCCAGGGTTCTCCGACTCCACGTGCGCGGTGGGTACCGCCGCTGCCGCCGTGGCGGCCATGACGGGGACGGACGCCTTCCCCAAACCGTCCGTCCGATCCGGTCTGCCCCCGCTGCCGGACCTTCCCTGGAGCAACGCCCCCAGTAGGAGGAGAACGCTGACGCCAGCCAGTCCCAGTGCCACGTACACCAGGAGGGTCTCGGCGAACACCAGGGCGGCCACGATGACGGCGATAGCCGTCAGCACCGCCACGGTTGCGAGGATGCTAAGGATCACGGGTCGACCAGGACCTTTACACGTGTTGTGCCGGAGTCTTCAGTTGTTCGAGCAGACGCCGCGGCGATCAGCGGCGCTCGTGCGGCTCACCCGGGTGGAACCCGCCGTGCTGGGCCGGCTCGGGCTGCCCGAACGGGTTGCCCGAGGGGCCGTGCTGGAGCGAGGGCGTCCCGCCGGTCTGCGGAGCCATGGTCTGGAAGCCGCCCGTGGTGTTCGGGTTGTTCAGCTCCTGGGCCTTCTCCTCCTCGCTCTTGAGCTCGCGCAGCTGGCGCTCGAAGTAGTCCTTGAGGCGGCTGCGGTACTCACGCTCGAAGTCCTTGAGCACGTTGACCTTGTGCTCCAGCTCCTCGCGCTGCTGGACGAGACTGCCCATGACCTGGCGGTGGCGCTCCTGCGCGTCGCGGTCGAGGTTCTCGGAGCGGGCGCGGGCCTCACCGATGATCTGGTCGGCCTGGCGGCGGGCCTTGCCGAGGATGTCCTCGGACTCGTGGCGGGCGCGGCCGAGGGTCTCGTCGGCCTCGCGGCGGGCGTCGGAGATCGCCTGGTCGGCGGTCTGCTGCGCGAGGGCCAGGACACGGGCGGCCGTGTCCATGTTCTCCTCGCCGCCCATGCCCATGCCGGGACCGGCCATCTGCATCTGCTGCTGCTGGACCGGGGGCTGGGGCTCGACGGCCTGCGGCGGCTGGACGGGCTCGGGACGCATCTGCTCGTGCTGCTGCGGCTCGGGCGCCTGGTCCTGCTGCTGGAAGTCCTGCATGCCGGCGTTGGGCACCTTGCCCCGCAGGCACTCGGCCAGCTTGCCGCGCAGTTCCTCGTTCTCCTGGATCAGGCGGTCGAGCTCGGACTCGACCTCGTCGAGGAAGGCGTCGACCTCTTCTTCGTCGTATCCCGGTCGGAGCCGGGTGGTACTGAACTGCTTGTTCCGCACATCAGCGGGTGTCAGCGGCATGTTCGTCTCCTTGGCGCGCTTGGAGTCTGTCCGTAGGGACGCTACATGATCGTGACCTTACGGCAATCCAGATCATGACCAAGACCACATAGCGGAATCCGGGGCGGTTCCTTCCGCCTACGTCTACTCTCCTGCTAGGCGAAGCTCCCGAGCAGTGCGATCAAGATGTAGACGCCGAAGAAGAGCACCAGGACGCTCAGGTCGAGCGCGATGCTCCCCAGACGTACGGGCTTGATGAACCGACGCAGGAAACTCAGTGGCGGGTCGGTGATCGTGTACACGATCTCGGCGATCACGAGCACGAACCCCGTGGGGCGCCACGATCTGGAGAAGGACTGCACCATCTCCAGGATCACCCTGGCCAACAGCACGAAGACAAACAGCTGCAGGATGATGATCAGCACGGACAGGACGGTACTCACGGTCGTTCCTCGACCCAATCTCTGGACAAATGTGACGTTCTAGCTCTGATTGAAGAACCCTCGCTCGGCGATCCGCGCCTTGTCCTCGGCAGTCACCTCGACGTTGGCCGGGGACAGCAGGAACACCTTGTTGGTGACGCGTTCGATACTGCCATGCAGACCGAAGATCAGACCAGCCGCGAAGTCGACCAGACGCTTGGCGTCGCTGTCGACCATCTCGGTCAGGTTCATGATCACCGGCGTACCCTCTCGGAAGTGCTCTCCGATGGTACGCGCCTCGTTGTAGGTACGCGGATGGAGCGTAGTGATCCGCGCGAGGTCGGCGGTGGAAGCGGTCGTGGTCGTGCCACCGCGACCTGAGCCCAGGTAACCGCCGGTGTCCATCACGTCGCCTCGCGCTTCCTCGCCGGGCGGGGCGTCAGCGTCGCGTTCACGCTGCTCTTCCACCCCCTCGTCGAAATCGTCGAACTCATCATATTCGTCCGCATAGCGGTGATCGTAACGGTCGTCCTCCACGAGGCCGAGGTAGACCGCCATCTTGCGCATCGCGCCGGCCATCTCATGTCCTCCGTCGTCCCCGCGGCCTTCACCGCAGCCGACTCCTTCGCACTGTCCCGTCCGTTCTCGGGGAGAGCGTCCATTCGGGCGAACTCCACAGACGGGTTCCAAGGTCTATGTGGGGACATTACCCCACGATCGGTCCCCGGTTGCCGAGCAACGCCGTACCGAGTCGCAGGTGTGTCGCGCCTCGCTCGACCGCCGCTTCCAGGTCCCCGCTCATGCCCGCGGACACCACCGTCGCCCGAGGATAGCGATCGCGGATACGGGTCGCGACCTCCTGGAGTCTGGCGAAGGCGGCCGAGGGATCGCCCTCGCGGGGGGCGACCGCCATGACGCCGCCCAGCGCGAGCGCCTCGTGCTCCTCGATCCGCGCGGCGAGTTCGAGTGCGTCCTCCGGGTCGACTCCCCCGCGCGGACCGATCACCCCGGCCCGCGAGTCCGCGTCGAGGTTGACCTGGACCAGGCAGGTCAGGCTCCGTCCGGCCGCGGCGGCGCGCTCCCCCAGCGCCCGGGCCAGCCTGGCCCGGTCCACCGAGTGGACGACGTCGGCGTAGGAGGCCACCGAGCGCGCCTTGTTGGTCTGCAACTGGCCCACGAAGTGCCAGGTCAAACCCAGGTCAGCGGTCTCGGCGGCCTTGGGTGCCGCCTCCTGGTCGCGGTTCTCGCCCACGTCGGTCACGCCGAGTGAGGCGAGAATCCGCACATCGGAGGCCGGGTGTGTCTTGGTGACGGCGACCAGCGACACCTCGTCGGGGCCGCGGTCGGCCTTGGCGCAGGCCGCCTCGATCCTGGCCCGCGCGGCGGCGAGGTTGGCGCGGACCTGCTCAACGCGAGCCGGGTCGGCGTGTGTCACGGTGCTCCTTCTTTCGCTGGGACGGATCCCACTCGCTCTACTTCCTACACCCCCGTCACCCCGGGGACCCCGGACCTCGGGAACGCCGGGCCCGTCGGGGCCGTCGGGGCCCCGCGCCCAGCGGAGCCGGGAGCCACGGTGCCCCCGGCCCCGCTGGGCACGGAACCGCCCGGGAGACGCACGGGTCCCGACACATGACGGAGGCGGGAGAGGAAACCGGGCTGTCCCGGTGGTCCCACGGCACCATCCTGGTAGCCGGGTGCGACGTTCAGACGCGCCAGAGGAAGGCGGCGAACCTGCCGGTCGGCGCCTGACCGCGGTGGGAGAACAGTTCGGGGCTCTCCAGGGTGCAGCGGCCGTCGGCCCGGATGTCGGTGACGCCCGCCCGGCGCAGCTGGGCGGTGACGGCGGCGCGCATGTCCACTCCGGTGGTGCCCCGGCTCGTGGTGCAGGCGGCCTCGGGGACCCCGCGCGCGGTCTCGTCGCGCACGTGGGGCGGGACCTCGTAGCACCCGCCGCAGATGGCGGGGCCCAGGAAGACGGTGATCCGGTCGGCGCGGGCTCCCTGATCGGTCATCGCCGCGACCAGGTTGGCGGCCACACCGTGCGCGGTACCCAGGCGGCCGGAGTGCGCGGCGCCCAGGACGCCCGCCTCGGCGTCGGCGGCCAGGACCGGCAGGCAGTCGGCGGCCATCGAGGCCAGGACCAGGTCGGAGCGGGTGGTGACCACCCCGTCGCAGGTGCCCGCGCCCCCGGGTCCGGTGGCCACGAGGACGTCGGCGCTGTGCACCTGGTGCATCCACACGACCCGGTCGACGTCGAACCCCAGGTCGCGGGCGGCGATCTTGCGGTTGGCGAGCACCGCCTCGCGCTCGTCCTCCGAGCCCAGACTCATGTTGAGAGAGTCGTAGGGCGGGGCGCTCACTCCTCCGTGCCGTTCGGTGACGGCGGCACGGATCCCGTGGCCCAGGTCGATGACGTTGCTCATCCGGTGGTGTTTCCTCCCCGCTCCTGCCGGAGGGGGTTCCCGGGCCGCGTCGCCCGGCGGGCGTTCGAGGCCGGTGGCCGGTATCGGCCGGATCCCGGCCCCGGCGCGGGCTCCTTGCGGGAGCGGACTCCCGCGGGGCCCGCCTCGCCGTCCCCCCGGTCCAGGACACTACCACCGCCCGAACCGTCCCCGGCTGGGCGGACACCGCTCCGGAAGCGGCGACGACCCCGGCCCGGGGGCCGGGGTCGGAGCTACTTCAGGAACTCCGGGACGTCGAGGTCGTCGGGGTCGTCGAAGATGACCCGGCGCCGGGGCGTGGGCACGTCCCCGCGCCGCTCGGCGGTGGCGTCCGAGACCGCGTGGATGTGGCCCGCGTGGCCGCCCTCGCGCGCCGCGGGCTCCTCCTCGACCGGAGCGGGCTCCTCAGCGCGAACCGGTTCGGCGGGCTGGGCCTCCGCCTGGAAGGCGGACGTGCCGTGGGACGGGGTCTGCTGTGCCGGGCCCGGCTCGGCCGGAGCGGCCTGGGTGTACTGCTCCTGGTGGGCGGGCTCGGCCTCGACCGGCTGCTGGACCGGCGGAGCCTGGGTCGCCGACGGCGTCCACTGCGGCTCCGGGGCGGGCTCGGCCGGACGGGACGGTGTGATCCACGGCATGTTGGCGGCCGACGCCCCGCTCGCGTCCGCGGAGGCGGGCGCCGCCGGAGCGGTCCGTTCCTCCCTGCTGGACGTGATGCCTGCCTTGGGGGCGGCGGCCTCAGGAGGGTCCACCGGCTGGCGCTCCCGCATCACCGGGAGCACGCCCTCCGGCTCGTCGAAGCCGGCCGCGATGACGGTGACCCTCACCTCGTCGCCCAGGGCGTCGTCGATGACGGCGCCGAAGATGATGTTGGCCTCGGGCGCCGCCGAGTTCGCGACGAGCTGCGCCGCCTCGTTGATCTCGAAGAGCCCCAGGTCCGAGCCGCCCTGGATGGACAGCAGCACGCCGTGGGCCCCGTCGATACTCGCTTCCAGCAGTGGTGAGGAGATCGCCATCTCCGCCGCCGCGACCGCCCGGTCGTCCCCGCGCGCCGACCCGATGCCCATGAGCGCCGAGCCCGCCCCGGACATGACCGACTTGACGTCGGCGAAGTCCAGGTTGATCAGTCCCGGCGTGGTGATCAGGTCGGTGATGCCCTGCACACCGGACAGGAGTACCTGGTCGGCGGCCTTGAAGGCGTCCAACACGCTGACCTGGCGGTCGGAGATGGACAGCAGCCGGTCGTTGGGGATCACGATGAGGGTGTCGACCTCCTCGCGGAGCATCGCTATCCCCGACTCGGCCTGGGTGGCCCGCCTCTTGCCCTCGAACCCGAAGGGGCGGGTGACCACGCCGATGGTCAGGGCGCCCAGGGACCGGGCGATGTTGGCCACCACCGGGGCGCCCCCGGTTCCGGTTCCGCCGCCCTCACCAGCGGTGACGAAGACCATGTCGGCCCCCTTGAGGACCTCCTCGATCTCCTCCCGGTGGTCCTCGGCCGCCTTGCGGCCGACATCGGGGTTGGCGCCGGCTCCGAGGCCGCGGGTGAGTTCGCGCCCGACGTCCAGCTTGACGTCTGCGTCACTCATCAGCAGCGCCTGGGCGTCAGTGTTGATGGCGATGAACTCGACGCCCTTGAGCCCCTCTTCGATCATTCGGTTGACGGCGTTGACACCGCCGCCGCCGATGCCGACGACTTTGATGACCGCGAGGTAGTTCTGCGGTGCTGCCACGACGAGGGGCCTTTCCGCTCGCTTACGCCGTTCCGTCACCGCGTCCGGTGGCTGTGCGCCACCGGAGGCGCCGTTGGTCCGGCATCCGGTTCTACAGTGTGCGTTTCGGGTTCCCCGACGGGTCGTCCACGACGCCGTGACCGGGGGACCCCGGACCGCCGGAGCCTCCGTCCACCCGCCCGGGGAGGGCTGGTGCGGTCCGCCGTGGGGCGGAACGGTTCCCGCGTACCCGAAAAGCCTGTTCTGGTGCTTTGTTGACGTTCGGTTGTGTTTCCCGACAGTAAGCGGACCGCCGACCACGGGCAACCGATGACGAGTTCAGCCTAACGGCGCACAACACGGGGAAGCGATGTGCGCCCTCGGCGCGTCGCGTCTGGAATGTCCGCGCAGGCCGCCCGCGGGTCCCGCCGGGACCCTCCGACTCGGCCCCCGCCCGCGCCCCTTCCCTCTCCTGTGCCTGGGAACGCTTCACCTCACGACGGCGAGGTCGGGCGCGGACACGTCGTAGACGCGGTCCTCCTGCGGCGGGTGCTCGCCGATGAGCACCCGCAGGACGTCGCTCTTGCGCGCGGTCTCCTCGGGCGAGCCCCACTCGACGCGGGCGTCCTCGGCGAGTTCGACGGTGATCGCCTCGGGGTCGGTGGCGTCGATGAGCCGGATCCGGGAGAGGAGGGAGTCCGGTGCCCGTTCGACGATGTCGGCGGCCGCGGCGACGGCCTCGTTGCCCTCGACCTCCCCGGTGACGCGGACCAGCGGGTAGGCGTCGGGAAGGCTCGGCGCGTCCTCGATGCGCACGCCGTCGGCGTCGACCAGCCGGTAGTCCTCCCCCACCCGGACGGCCAGCAGCGGCTGGCGTTCGACCACCTCGACCTCCAGGGTGGCGGGCCAGCCGCGGCTGACCGTGGCCGACTCCACCAGGGGCAGCGCCTCGGCGCGCTCCACGCTCCGGTCGAGGTCGACCCTGATCAGGGGTGTCCCGGTGGCCACGCCCACGGCCGCGACCACCTCCTCGGAGGGGATCCGGTCCAGGCCGGTGACCGCGACGTCGCGGACCACGAGCAGGCGGGAGCCGAGCAGCAGCCAGGCGACCACGCAGACCAGGGCGACCACCAGCAGCGCCACGAAGGCGAACTTCCAGGGGTCGGACCGCTTGCGCGGCACCGCCTGTTCAGCGGCCTCCTCCTGCTCAGCGACCACCTACGCCCCTTCCGTGTGTCTGCTCGACCGCTTCCCCCGTCGTTCGCCGTTCCCGCGTCAGTTCCCGATGCCGTCGGCCCTCTCGGCGAGCGCCTCGACGATGCGCGGCCCCAGATCGGTGACGTCGCCCGCGCCCATGGTGAGCACGATGTCACCGGGGCGGGCCAGCTCGGCCACCCGGCGCACGGCCTCGTCGCGGCCGGGCACGTACCGCACGCGGTCGTGCGCGACACGGGAGGTGATCAGCTCGCCGGTGACCCCGGGCTCGGGGTCCTCGCGGGCCGCGTAGACCTCGGTGACCACGACCTCGTCGGCCAGGCTCAGCGCGGCGGCGAACTCCTCGGCGAAGATGCGGGTGCGGCTGTACAGGTGCGGCTGGAACAGGGCGAGGACCCTGCCCCCGGCGTGCTCCCGACCGGCCTCGCGCGCCTCCTCGGCCAGGGACTCCAGCGCCGCCCGGGTGGCGCGCAGGTCGGCCTCGATCTCGGTGGGGTGGTGGGCGTAGCTGTCGTAGACGGCCACTCCCCCCGCCTCGCCCTTGGACTCGAAGCGGCGCGCGGCGCCGGCGAAGTCGGCGATGCCCTCCACCGCCACCTCCAGGTCGTGGCCCAACTCGTCGGCGACCGCGACGGCCGCGGCCGCGTTGAGCACGTTGTGGCGGCCCGGAACGGCGAGCTGGCCGTCCACGGGCTCCCCGCCCGCGGTGCGAATGGTGAACTCGGTGGTGAAGCCGCGGGCGCGCACCCGGGTGACGCGGTAGTCGGCGTCCTCGGCCTCGCCGTAGGTGAGCACCCGTTTGCCGCGCTCTCGGGCCAGCTCGGCCACCCGGCGGGCGCCGGGGTCGTCCACGCCCACGACGAGCGTGCGCTCGACCCGGTCGACGAACGAGGCGAAGTTGGCGTGGATCTCCTCGATGCCGCTGTAGTTGTCCAGGTGGTCGGCCTCGACGTTGGTGACCACGGCGATCTTGGGGGAGAGCATGAGGAAGGAGCCGTCGCTCTCGTCGGCCTCCACCGCGATGACCTCGCCGATCCCGGCGTCGGCGCCCAGGCCGGTGGTGACCAGCTTGCCGCCGATGACGTAGCCGGGGTCGGCGCCCACGTGCTGGAGCACCACGGCGACCATGGACGTGGTGGTGGTCTTGCCGTGGGTGCCCGAGACGGCGACACCCTCGCGGCCCAGCAGCAGCGCGCCCAGGGCCGCGGCCCGGGGCAGCACTCGCAGGCCCCGGCGGCGCGCCTCGACCAGTTCGGGGTTGTCCTCGCGGATGGCGGAGGAGACCACCAGGGTCTCCGCGGTGCCGAGGTTGTCGGCGGCGTGCCCCACGTGGACGTCGGCGCCCATCTGCTCCAGTTCGCGCAGGGTGTCGCTGTCGCGGGCGTCGCTGCCCGAGACCTCCACTCCCGACTGGAGCAGGACACGGGCGATGCCGGACATGCCCGCTCCGCCCAGGCCGATGAAGTGGGTACGGCCCAGCTTGTCCACGGGCACCGGCTCGGTCTGCCGCACCAGGCTCATCGGGTGTCCTTCCCGTCGTCGTAGAAGGCCTCGTCGCCGTCGTCCTCGGGCACGGACATGTCGGGCGTGGGTTTGTCGCCGCGGGCGATGGCCGTGACCTCGCGGGCCAGTTCCATGTCGGCGTCGCGGCGGCCCATCCGGGCGGCCGCCTCGGACATGGCCACGACCCGGTCGGTATCGGTGAGCAGCGGGATCAGCTGCCGGGTGATCCACTCGACGGAGACGTCGGCGTTGTTGACCATCATCCCGCCGCCCGCCTGGACGATGGGCTCGGCGTTGAGGGCCTGCTCCCCGTTGCCGATGGCCAGCGGCACGAACGCGCCGGGCAGGCCGACGGCGGTCAGCTCCGCGCAGGTCATCGCGCCGGAGCGGCACATGGCCACGTCGGCGGCGGCGTAGGCCATGTCCATGCGGTCCACGTAGGGGACGGCGACGTAGGGGACGCCCATCTGGGTGAGGTCCTGGGGCTCGTCGGCGTTCTTGGGGCCGACCACGTGCAGGACCTGGACGCCGCTGTCGCGGAAGGCGTCGCGGGCGGCGTAGGCGGTCTCGTTGATGCGCTGGGCGCCCTGGGAGCCGCCGAAGATCAGCAGGGTGGGCAGGTCGTGGCGCAGGCCGAAGTAGGTACGGGCCTTGTCGCCCATGGCCAGCCGATCGAGCGAGGTGATCTGCTCGCGCAGCGGGATGCCGACGAAGCGGCCGTTGCGGATCTGGGTGTGGGGGTGGCCGGTGAACACGTGCGGGGTCAGGCGCGCGCCCAGCCGGTTGGCCAGGCCCGGCAGGGGGTTGGCCTCGTGGACGACGATGGGGATGCGCCTGCGGCGGGCGGCCAGGTAGCCGGGCGTGGCCACGTAGCCGCCGAAGCCGACGATGATGTCGGCCTGGAGACGGTCCAGCTGCTCACCGGCCGCGCTGAGGGCGCCCGCGAGCTTGCCGGGCACGCTGAGCAGCTGCGGGGTGAGCCTGCGCGGCAGGGGGACTGCCGGGATGATGCCCAGCTCGTAGCCGCGCATGGGCACAAGACGGGTCTCCAGGCCCCGTTCGGTGCCCAGGCAGAGGATCTCCGTGCTGGGGTCCATGCGCCGCAGCGCGTCCGCAAGGGAGAGTGCGGGCTCGATATGCCCGGCCGTGCCGCCTCCGGCGAGGGCTACCCTCATCGTCGCCGATTCCTCCTTGGCCGGTCACCCGCCGGGACCGGTCCGCTCCTGTGCTTGGCCGTTGTCCTGCCACCGCGGGCGCCCGCCGTGCGTGGGCCGCGTGCCGTGGTGGGTCGCCCGGACGCCGCCGCGCCGCCGAGGTTGCTGACCGAGGCGGCGATGTTGTCCAGGCCCAGCCAGCTTAGAGCCCTTTGCGCCCGACTGGGACCCCGGGCCTCCAGCGCCTTGCGCGCCTCGGGCTCGGTCTTGGCCAGCGCCAGGAGCACGCCCAGGGCCGCCATGGTGGTCACCAGGGACGAGCCCCCGTAGGAGACCAGGGGCAGCGGGACGCCGGTGACGGGCAGCAGTCCGATGACGGCGCCCATGTTGATCATGGCCTGGCCCATGATCCAGGTGACGATGGCGAAGGAGGCCAGGCGGGGGAAGGGCTCCTTGACGCGGAAGGCCACGCGCAGCCCGGCGTAGCCGAGCATGCCGAACAGGACGAGCATGAGCAGGGTGCCGATGAGGCCGAACTCCTCGCCGATGATGGCGAAGACGAAGTCGGACTCGGCGAAGGGCAGGAAGCCCCACTTCTCACGGCTCTCACCGATACCGACGCCGAAGATCCCGCCGGTGCCCAGGGCGTAGAGGCTGTGCAGCGACTGCATGCCCGAGCCCAGGGGGTCGGCCTCGGGGTCCAGGAAGGAGGTGACGCGCGCCAGGCGGTAGGGCTCGATGGCGATGGCGATGGCGGCCAGCCCCAGGACCAGGCCGAACATGGCCCCGAAGAGTCTGCCGGGCGCGCCGACCACCCACAGCAGGCCCAGGAAGGTGACCAGGAACACCAGGCCCGTGGACAGGTTGGAGCCCATCAGCACCAGCAGGACCAGCAGGCCGCATCCGGGCAGCAGCGGGATGAGCAGGTGCCGCCACTCGGTGAGCTCGCGCAGCTCCTCCTTGCGGGCCAGGATGTTGGCGCCCCACAGGGCGAAGGCGAGCTTGGCCGGTTCGGAGGGCTGGATGATCAGGCCGCCCAGGTCCAGCCAGCGGGTGGCGCCGTTGATCTCCACGCCCTGGAAGACGGTGAGCAGCAGCAGTGCCGCCGAGACGATCATCGCCGGGTAGCCGACCAGGCGGAAGATCCGCTGGGGCAGGTGGGAGGCGAGGAACATCAGCGGCAGGCCGAGGGCGGCCGAGACCAGCTGCTGCTGGAACATCGAGAAGGCCGAGCCGGTCTCGTCGATGGAGTTGACCATCGTGGAGGACAGCACCATCATCAGGCCCAGCGCGATGAGCAGGACCGAGGTACCCAGGATCAGGTAGTACGAGGTGAGCGGCCGGTCCAGCAGGCGGACCCACTCGCGCCACAGGGCGCGCTCGCGCCCGCCCGCCGCCGCGCGCGCCTTGGACCGGGTCGCCCCGGGAACCGCCGTCGTCGCCGCCATCCACACCCTCCGCACGAAATTCGCGCCTCAATACTGGCGTACCGGCGGGTGGGAAGCCGTGGACATTTCGCGCGTGTTGGCCATCTTTGGCGGCCCGGGGCGTGGCGGAGGGCACAGCGGGGGCCGCCCGCGCGCACTTGGTCACGCACGGGCAGCGAACCGTCACTCAGGGCAAACGGCGCACGGCCTCGGCGAAGAGGCGGCCCCGTTCGTGGTAGTCGGTGAACATGTCCATGGAGGCGGCCGCGGGCGCCAGCAGCACGGTGTCCCCCTCCTCGGCCAGGGAGGCGGCGGCGGCGACCACCGCGTCCATGACGGTGCGGTCCCCCTCGGCGGGGCCCTCGACCTCCAGCACCGGCACCCCGGGGGCGCGCTCGGCCAGGGCCTCGCGCAGCCGGGCGCGGTCGGCGCCGATGAGCACGGCGCCGCGCAGGCGGTCGGCGGCCATCGCGGCCAGGTCGTCGACCTCGGCGCCCTTGAGCAGGCCGCCCGCGATCCAGACCACGGACGGGTAGGAGCCCAGGGACGCGGCGGCGGCGTGCGGGTTGGTGGCCTTGGAGTCGTCCACGTAGTCCACGCCCCCCGCCGCGGCCACGAAGGCGATGCGGTGCGGCTCGGGCTCGAAGGCGGTCAGCCCGGCCCGGACCGAGGCGGGCGCCACGCCCACCGAGCGGGCCAGCGCGGCGGCGGCCAGGGCGTTGGCGACGTTGTGCGGGGCGGCCGGGCGCACGTCGGAGAGCGTGGCCAGTTCCTCGGCGCTGCTGTGCGGGTCCTCGACGAAGGCCCGGTCCACCAGCAGGTCCTCGACCACGCCGACCTCGCCCGCGCGGGGCGTGTCCAGGCGGAAGCCGACCAGCGGCGTGTGCGGGTCGCCGTCTTCCTCGGCCAGACGCACCGACCAGGCGTCGGCGGTGTTGACGACGCGGACGGCCCCCGGCCCGTAGATCCGTCCCTTGGCGCGGGCGTAGGGGTCCAGGCCGCCGTGCCAGTCCAGGTGGTCGGAGGCGACGTTGAGGACGGTCGCGGCGTGCGGGCGCAGGCTGGAGGACCAGTGCAGCTGGAAGCTGGACAGCTCCACGGCCAGGACCTCGCGGACGCGGCCCTCGGCGTCGGGCTGGACCGCCTCCACCACCGGGGTGCCGACGTTGCCGACGGCGAGCGCGTCGCGGCCGTCCGCGCGGAGCATCGCCTCCAGCATGCGCACGGTGGTGGTCTTGCCGTTGGTGCCGGTCACGGCCAGCCACACCTGGTCGGCGGGCTTGAGCCGCCAGGCGAGTTCGACGTCCCCGATGACCTCGATCCCGGCCTCGGCGGCCCGGACCAGCAGCGGGGAGTCGGGGCGCCAGCCGGGCGAGGTGACGACCAGGTCACAGTCCCCGGGCAGCGGGGTGGCTCCCAGGACCACCTCGGCGCCCTCCGACCGGAGCCGGTCGGCCACCGGGCGGACGGTGTCGTCGTCGCGGCCGTCGACGACCGTCACACGGGCCCCGCGGGCCAGGAGCGCCCTGGCCACGGGTGGCCCGGACACGCCCAGGCCCGCGACGCAGACCCGGCGCCCCTCCAGGGGTGCGCCCTCCGGTGCGGGGCCGGACGGTGTGTCGGAAGCGTGGTGCGCCATGCCTACCTCGGCATCCATTCCAGGTAGAAGAGCCCGATGGCGATCGCCACGAACAGGCCCTGGATGATCCAGAAGCGGATCACGATGGTGGGTTCGGCCCAGCCCTTGAGCTCGAAGTGGTGTTGGAGGGGTGCCATGCGCAGCACACGTTTGCCGGTGAGGCGGAACGAGGTGATCTGGACCATCACCGACAGGGTGATGATGACGAACAGGCCGCCGATGAGCAGCAGCAGGAGCTGGGTGCGGGTGGTGATGGCCAGACCCACGATCAGGCCGCCCAGGGCCAGGGAGCCGGTGTCGCCCATGAAGATCTTGGCGGGCGGGGCGTTGAACCACAGGAAGGCGATGCAGGAGCCGAGCACGGAGGCGGCCACCACGGCCAGGTCCAGGGGGTCGCGGACCGTGTAGCAGCTGTCCGAGAGGTAGGACACGCAGGACTGGCGCAGCTGCCAGTTGCCGATGATGACGTAGGCGACCAGGGACAGGATCGTCGCGCCGGTGGCCAGGCCGTCGAGGCCGTCGGTCAGGTTCACCGCGTTGGAGAAGCCGACGATGAGGAAGAGGGCCCACAGGACGAACAGGCCGATCATCAGCGGGGGGCCGAAGTCGCGGAGGAAGGAGAGGCTGGGGGCGGCGGGGGTGTAGCCGTAGCCGTTGGGGAAGAGGGTGACGCCGTAGGCGAAGCCCACGCCGATGATGGCCTGGCCGACCATCTTCGCGCCGCTGCGCAGGCCCAGGCTGCGGCGCTTGTAGATCTTGATGAAGTCGTCGAGGAAGCCGACGCAGCCCATCCCGACGAACAGGAACATCACCAGCAGGCCCGAGGCGGTGGGCCCGCTGGAGCTGGGCTGCACGATCAGGAGCACCACGTGGGAGCCGAAGTAGCCCACGACGGCGCCGAGGATGACGACGATGCCGCCCATGGTGGGCGTGCCCTGCTTGGTCTTGTGGCCCTCGGGTCCGTCGTCGCGGACCTCCTGGCCGAACTTGAACCGGTACAGGAGCTTGATCAGCGGGGGCATCAGCCCCATGGAGACGACGAGCGCGAGGGCCGCCGCCAGAGTGATGCCGATCACCGGGCGTCACCCTCCATGATGAGGTCGATAACCCTTTCGAGCCCTGCCACGCGTGATCCCTTCACAATGACGACGTCTCCTGTGCGCATCCGCGCGCGCACCGCCGCGGCGGCCTCGTGAACGTCCGCCACGCGAACGCTCTCGCCCTGCCACAGTCCCTGCCGCGCGGCGCCCTCGGCGCCGACGGCGATGCCCTCGGCCGCCTCACCGACCACGACCAGGTGGGCCACGCCCGTGCGTGCGGCGAGCTCACCGATCCTCTCGTGCTCGACCCCGCCGTCCTCGCCGAGCTCGGCCATGTGGGCCAGGACGGCGATGGAGCGGCGGCCCCGGGCGAGGGCGCCCAGGGTGGTCAGCGCCGCCCGCATGGACTCGGGGTTGGCGTTGTAGGCGTCGTTGACGAGGGTGGCGCCGGCGTGCTCGGTGACCTCCATGCGCCACCGGCTGACCGGTGTGGCGGCGCCGAGCGCCTCGGCGATCTCGTCCACGCCCATGCCCAGTTCGTCGGCGACCGCGGCGGCGGCCAGCGCGTTGTGGACCTGGTGGGCTCCGACGAGGGCCAGTTCCACCCGGGCGGTGCGCCCGGCCAGGTGGAGGGTGAAGGAGGGGGCGCCCGTGTCGCGCAGGACCACGTCCGTGGCGCGCACGGCGGCGTCCTCCCCCAGTCCGTAGGTGACCACGCGCGCACGGGTACGCGAGGCCATGGCGTTCACGCGCGGATCGTCGGCGTTGAGGACGGCGACTCCTCCCCCGCCCCTGGCCGCGGCTCCCGGCGGGAGCGCCTCGACCAGCTCGCCCTTGGCCCTGGCGATGGCGTCGCGGTCGCCGAACTCCCCCATGTGGGCGCTGCCGACGTTGAGCACCACGCCGATCCGGGGCGGGGCCACGCCGCACAGGTGGGCGATGTGCCCGATGCCGCGGGCGGCGGCCTCCAGGACCAGGTACCGGGTGCCGGTGTCGGCGCGCAGCACGGTGAGGGGGTGACCGATCTCGTTGTTGAACGAGCCCGCCGGGGCGACGGTCGGGCCCATACGGGCCACGACCTGCGCGATGAGGTCCTTGGTCGTGGTCTTGCCGGAGGATCCGGTGACCGCGACGACCTCGGCGCGCTCCGCTCCGCGGCGGGGATCGCTGAGTTCTCCCGCGACGTGCCGGGCCAGCCGCGTCAGGGCCGCGACCACTCCCTCGTCCCCGCCCTCCGCCAGGAGGTGGGGGGCGTCGACGGGCCGGGAGACCAGGGCCGCCGCCGCTCCGTCCGCGACCGCGGACACGGCGAAGCCGTGTCCGTCGACGCGTTCGCCGCCCAGGGCGACGAAGAGCGCGCCTGGCGCTGCCTGCCGCGAATCGATGACGACGGGGCCGTCGACGACGGCTTCGGGGCGCGCTGATCCGCCGATGGCGGTTTGGGTGATCTCAGCGATCCGATCGAGCGTGAGCGCGATCAAATCCACTCCTCATGTCAGGCCCGGTCCACGACGCCACAGGGGCGGCTGGCCACCCGGCCGGAGTCTCAGGTCAGGGGATGACACCGCGGATGCCGCGCGTTGCCGCGCCGGGCCTCACCACGGTGTCGGCATGGGCCGCGTCGTGGTCGCCACCGGGGGCGTCACGTGTCGGGCTGCGATTGCCGGACCTACCTTAGAACATCTTGGGGCGTCCGGGATCCCGTCGGGCCCCACGGGCGGCAATATGCGCCACTTCGTGACCGTCGGCCCGCACCTGCCCCGAAGCGCTCGGACGCCGTCCGGCGCGGACGCGGAGGGGGCGCGGTCCGTGCCCGCGCCCCCTCGTCCAGACGGTTCGCACTCCGGGAGTGTCGGGGGTGTCAGCCCTGGTCAGGCACCCGGTGGATGTCCTGGAGGGCGACGCCCAGCCGCTCGCGGGCGCTCATGCCGAGATGGTCCTCGATGGCCGCGCGCAGCACCTCGCGGTCGTCGAAGGGCAGTACCTCGCCCTTGACGTACTGGCCGGTCTCGTGGCCCTTCCCAGCGACGACCACCACATCGCCCGGACGGGCGCGCTCGACGGCCATGCGGATGGCCTCGGCCCGGTCGAACTCCACCGTGACCCGGGCGCGGTGCTCCTCGGGGACCTTGGCGACCCCTTCGAGCATCGACGCGGCGATGCTCACGGGGTCCTCGGTGCGCGGGTTGTCGTTGGTGATGACCAGCTGGTCGGCCAGGCGCGCGGCGGCCTCGCCCATGAGCGGGCGTTTGGCGCGGTCGCGGTCGCCGCCGCAGCCGACCACCATGGTCACCTCGCCCTCGGTGGTGGCGCGCAGGGCGGTCAGGACGGCCTCGATGGCGCCGGGCTTGTGCGAGTAGTCCACGAGCGCGGTGAAGTCCTGGAAGGCGTGGGGCACGGCGTTGGCCACGACCGGTTCCATGCGCCCGGGCACGCCCGGGGCGGCGGCCACACCGGCGATCGCGGTCTCCAGCGGCAGTCCGGCCTCGACCAATCCGACGATGGCGGCCATCGCGTTGGAGACGTTGAAGGGGCCGGGCAGGGCGATGGAGGCGTTGGCCTCCATGCCGCCGGGGCCCACGATGCGGAAGGCGCTCCCCATGGCGCCCAGACGCACGTCCACGGCCCGCCAGTCGGCCTCCATGGCGGTGGCGGGGTCGGCGTCGGTGTAGCCGTCCACGGCGAAGGTGGTGACGGGGACGCGGCCGTCGGCCTGCACCATGTCCACGAGCGCGCGGCCGAAGCGGTCGTCGGCGTTGACCACCGCGATGTCGCAGTACTCGGGGGTGAACAGGCGGGCCTTGGCGTCGAAGTAGTCGCGCAGGTCGGAGTGGAAGTCCAGGTGGTCCTGGGACAGGTTGGTGAAGACCGCGACGTCGTAGCGGGTGCCGCCCACCCGGCCCAGGGCCAGGGCGTGGCTGGAGACCTCCATGGCGGCGGCGGAGACGCCGCGTTCGCGCATGAGGGCGAACAGGCCGTGCAGGTCGGTGGCCTCGGGCGTGGTGAGCGAGGAGGTGACGCGCTCGTCGCCCACACGCATCTCCACGGTGCCGACGAGGCCTGTGTGCATCCCGGCGTGGCGCAGGCCCGACTCGACCAGGTACGTGACGGTGGTCTTGCCGCTGGTGCCGGTGGTGCCGATCAGCAGCAGGTCCTGCGCCGGGTCCTTGAAGATCCACGAGGCCGCCGTGCCCAGCGCGGCGCGCGCGTCGGGGACCACGACGACGGGCAGCCCGGTGGCGGCGGCCCGCTCGACCCCGTCACCGTCGGTGAGGATGGCGGCGGCGCCCGCATCGGCCGCCTGCGCGGCGAAGTCGGCGCCGTGCGCGCGGGTCCCGGGCAGGGCGGCGTACAGGTCGCCGGGCCCCACCTTGCGGGAGTCGTGGGTGATGCCGCGGACGTGCACCTCCCTGTCGGGCACCTCGGGGGGTCGGTCCGCGCCCAGGTCCGGGCGCAGGAGGGAGGCGTCCGGCCCGAGCAGCGCTGCGAGGGCGGACAGTGGACGAAGTGGCGTGTGTTCAGGTCGCATTACCGGTGGCACGTGTGGAGGTTAACCGCTGTCGACGACCGGCCGGTAATTTCCACGCTGCGTTCGCCGAGGTTTCCCGAACCGGGCGTTTCGCCCAGGTTACGCGGGTTCGTCGCACGCGTCGATGACCGTCCTGTGTCCTTCTCGGCCGGGGGCGCGCTCCCGGCGGGCGGGATCCGCGGAACCAACGACCGCGAGGAGAGCGGCTGTGCCCTGGCGGGCTCCGGACGGTGCGGCGGCAGGCCGGCAGCCCCGGGCGGGCTGTTCCACGCCTAGTCTGGAGGTCTCCTCGGACGCGGAGGTGACACATGGCCGGAACCGTCCCGTCGGAGCGCCCTCTGGTGCTCGACGGCGGGCTGGCGACCCGCCTGGAGGCCTACGGCCGCGACCTGGGCGGCGGGCTCTGGTCGGCGCGGCTGCTGGCCGAGGAGCCCGACCTCGTCCGCCGGGTGCACCGGGACTACTTCGAGGCGGGTGCGGACGTGGCCATCGCCGCCGGTTACCAGGCGAGCGTTCCGGCGCTGACCGCGCGTGGCGCCACCGAGGCCGAGGCCCTGGCGCTGATCGCCCGCTCGGTGGAACTGGCGCGATCCGAGCGCGACGCTTTCGGCTCCGGCCTGGTGGCCGCCGGGGTGGGTCCCTACGGCGCGGCACGGGCGGACGGCTCGGAGTACACCGGCGACTACGACCTGGACGAGGAGGGCCTGTACGCCTGGCACCGGGAGCGCTGGCGGGTGCTCGCCGACGCCGGGGCGGACCTGCTCGCCTGCGAGACCGTCCCCTCGGCGGCCGAGGCCCGGGCGCTGGCCCGGCTGCTGGCCGAGACCCCCGGCGCCCGCGCGTGGATCAGCTTCTCCTGCCGGGACGGCGAGCGTGTCAG
The DNA here is from genome assembly GCF_965343085.1 of Nocardiopsis synnemataformans. Taxonomy (NCBI): domain Bacteria; kingdom Bacillati; phylum Actinomycetota; class Actinomycetes; order Streptosporangiales; family Nocardiopsidaceae; genus Nocardiopsis; species Nocardiopsis synnemataformans. The sequence goes on from NZ_CBDRFA010000002.1 coordinate 119,966, forward strand.
CGACGGCACGCCCCTGCGCGGGGTCGCCGCCGAACTCGCCCCTCTGCACGCCGACGGGCGCCTGGTGGCGGTGGGCGTCAACTGCACCGCGCCCCGGCACGTCCCCGCGCTGGTGCGCGCGGTCGCCGCGTGCGGCGTCCCGGCGGTGGCCTACCCCAACTCCGGGGAGGAGTGGGACGCGGCGCGGGGGCGGTGGACCGGCACGGCCGAGCCCGAGGAGTTCGGTCGCGCCGCCGTGGGCTGGTACGAGGCCGGAGCGGTGCTCGTGGGCGGGTGCTGCCGCACCGGACCCGAGCACGTGCGCTCCGTGCGCGCCCACCTGGACCGCGCCGCGCCCTGACCCGGTGGCCCGGCCCCGATTGGCCGTGATCTCGTACCTGTGGCGGGGTTCGAGCGCCGAGATCGGCGACAAGTACAAGATCAACGCAGGTCAGGGCCCACGCATCACACCGGCGACGCTTTCGGCCAGTCCGCCTAACCGGCGCTCTGGTCCTCCGACAGCCGGATGGCGGGCGGCTCGGTCCCCGACGGCGGGATCTTCAGCGTCTTGAGCGCGAAGGACATGATGTCGTTGAACACCGGTCCCGCGGCCTCGCCGCCGTAGTAGTCCTCCTGCGGGTCGTGCAGCACCACCTGGACGACGACCTCGGGGTCGTCGGCGGGCGCGAACCCGGAGAAGGTGGACGTGTACCCGCCGCCGTCGTAGTCGCCCGTCTCGGGGTCGATCCGGTTGGCGGTACCGGTCTTGCCCGCGACCCGGTACCCGTCGATGCGGGCCTGGGGCGCGGTGCCCTCGTCGCTGGTGACCGCCTCCAGCATCAGCGCGAGCTGCCCGGCGGTCTCCTCGCTGATCACACGCCGCTGTTCGGGCTCCTCGGACGGGGTGAACTCCCCCTGGGCGTTCACCGTCCCGGCGACCACCCGGGGCTCCACCCGCACCCCGCCGTTGGCGACGGTGGCGTACACCGACGCCATCTGCGCGGCGGTCACCGACAGGCTGTGGCCGATGGAGACCGACGGCAGCTGGGTGCCCCACCAGTCCTCGGGATCGTTGAGGACGCCCGCCTGCTCACCGGGCAGTTGGAGCCCGGTCGGCTGGCCGAGCCCGAAGTCCTCCAGGTAGGAGTGCAGGACGCCCCGCCCCACCTGGTCGGCGATCTTGATGGTGCCCACGTTGCTGGACTGGGCCATGATGCCGTTGGTCGTCAGGCGCAGGGTCTCGTGGGGGCTGGAGTCGTTGAACGTCTGGTCCAGGTACCGCATGCTGTCGGGCACGGTGTAGACCGTCTCCGGGGTGGTGAGCCCCTCCTCCAGGGCGGCGCCGATGGTGATGACCTTGTTGGTGCTGCCCGGCTCGAAGATCGTGGCCACCGCGCCGTTGGACCACTGCTCGGCGGAGCTGGAGGAGATGTCGCTCTGGGAGTAGGTGGGGTAGTCGGCCATGGCGAGGATCTCACCGGTGCCGACCCGCTCCACGATGACACTGCCGCCCTGGGCGTCCAGCTCCTCCACGCGCTCGGCGAGGGTCTGGGCGGCGTACCACTGGATGTCCTGGTTCAGGGTCAGGCGCACGTCCTGGCCCGGCTCGGGCTCCCTGACCAGGCCACCCGCCATGGGGATCTGGGTGCCGTCGGCGCCCACCTCGACGCGGCGCTTGCCCGCCTCACCGGCCAGGGTGTCGTTGAGGTAGCCCTCCAGCCCCTCCAGGCCGTGGCCCTCGGCGCCCACGAAGCCGACGAGGTCGGCGGCGCCGGTCTCCTCCGGGTAGACGCGCTCGTAGGAGGTCTGCGAGCCCAGACCGGACAGGTTGAGGCCGGCCAGCTCCTCCCACTCCTCGGGCAGGACCCCGCGGGCGACCACCTCGTAGCGGCTGGGCGCGGCGTCCACCTTCTGGGCGACCTCGTCCTCCTCCAGGCCGAAGCGGGTGACGAGCTCCTCGACGAGCTGGTCGCGCTCGTCCTCGGCGACCATCTCGGGGTCGACGAAGACGGTGCGCACCTCCAGCGACAGCGCGAAGGGGTTGCCGTCGGCGTCGGTGATCTGGCCGCGCAGGGTGGGGATGTCGATGGTCTGGAGGCGCGTGTTGGAGGCCGCCTCGGCGTAGTGGTCGGCCTCCACGACCTGGAGCTGCACCAGGCGTCCGGCGAAGAGCAGCAGGACGGCCATGACCAGGGCCCCGCCGATCTTGATGCGGCCCGGCGGCTCGCCCCTGCGGAAGGTGCGGCGCAGCAGGGGCGGGAGCGAGGGCGGGGAGCCCCCGCGGCGGGGGCGCTCACCGCCGCGCGCCTCCCGCGCCGGACGCCCCTGGGCTCGCGCCGAGGGGCGGGCGCCGCCGTCGGGGCGGCGCGGCTCGCGCTGGGGCCTCCTGTTGGGCCGGGACCCCGAGCGGTTGGCCGCCCCGGGCCTGCGCGGGTCCCGGGGACGCCGGTCCCTGGGAGCGCTCACTCACCGCTCCCGGCGGCGCCGCTGATCTCACCGGTGTCGGGATCGAGGAAGAGCGGGGGCTCCCCGCCCTGCTCCATGCCCATGGCCTCGGCCTCGTCGGAGATGCGCCCGGAGCTCTCCAGCTCGGCGACGGTGCGGCGCCCCTGCTGCTCCTCGTAGGACAGCTCCCGGTTCTCCTCCTTGAGGTTGGAGATGGCGAAGGCCTCCTCCGCCACGACGCTGCGCAGGACGAGCAGGCTGACGAGCGTGGCTCCCAGCAGGAACAGGATGAGCAGGACGAAGGGGATGCGCGGCGCCCGTCCCTGCGCACCGTCCCCGGACCGGGTGCGCCCGGCCGGTGCGGGCGTGGGCTTGGCCGGGGGCTTGGTCGCGCGCTTGGGCCGCGCGGGGGCCTTCCCGGCTGGGGCCTTGCCACCGCGGGCGGGTGCGCGGCGCGTGTCCGTCCTCGTGCTCATCTGGGTCTCCCTACTGCCGCGGTGGTCGCACGCGCTCGGCCGCCCGGAGGCGGGCCGACTGTGCGCGCGGGTTGCGTTCGTTCTCTTCGTCCGTGGGGAGTTCGGCGCCCCGGGTGAGGAGCCGGAGTTCGGGCTGCCGGTCGGGCAGGGGAACCGGCAGGTCGGCGGGCGTGGTGTCGGTGGCCAGTGCGGCCAGGGCCCTCTTGGTCATCCGGTCCTCCAGCGAGTGGTAGGACAGCACGGCCACGCGGCCGCCGACCGCCAGGCGCGCGACCGCGGCGGGCAGGGCGCGTTCGAGGATGGACAGCTCGGCGTTGACCTCGATGCGCAGGCCCTGGAAGGCGCGCTTGGCGGGGTGGCCGCCGGTGCGGCGGGTGGCCGCCGGGATGGCCTCGCGCACCAGCTCGGCCAGGGCGCGGGTGGACTCGATGGGCGCCTGGGCGCGCTGGCGCTCGATGGCCCTGGCCACGCGGGAGGCGAAGCGCTCCTCGCCGTAGGCGCGCAGCACGCGGGTGAGCTCGGCGACCGGGTAGGTGTTGACGACCTCGGCGGCGGTGAGCGGCTGAGTGCGGTCCATGCGCATGTCCAGCGGCGCGTCGTGGGCGTAGGCGAAGCCGCGGTCGGTCTCGTCCAGCTGCGGTGAGGAGACGCCGAGGTCGAGCAGGACGGCGTCGGCCTCGGCTGCGCCCGCCTCGTCCAGGGCGCGCGGGATGTCGGAGTAGACCGCGTGCACGAAGTGGGTGCGGTCGGCGTAGGGCGCCAGGCGTGCGGCGCTGCGCTCCAAGGCGGTGGTGTCGCGGTCGACGCCGACCAGGCGCATGCCGGGGCAGGCGCGCAGGAGCGCCTCGGAGTGGCCGCCCAGGCCCAGGGTGCCGTCGACCAGGACGGCGCCGGGCCGTTCCAGGGCCGGGGCGAGCAGTTCCACGATCCGGTCGAGCATGACGGGCACGTGCAGGGGGTCGGCTCCGGAACGGGCCGCGTCGCCGCGCGTCCGCTCCCCGCCGGTGTGCTTCTCGCCGGTGTGCTCCCCGTCTGCGGGGACGCCGTCCCCGCCCGGGTGGGCGTCCCCGGGCCCGCCGTCCTGCCCGTGCTGCCGGATGTCCCCCATGCGCTGCTGTTCCTCCACGCTGTCGCCGTCTCCCCCCGAGTCGCCGCGGTAGCGCCCCGGTCGGTGCGCTCCACGGTGTCCTTGGCACGGCCCGGCGGGTTCCGACGGGCCTCCGGACACGGCCGCTATTGTCCACCTTCCGGTGGCTTCGCGCTCACGACCTGGCACCGGGGAAGTCGCGCCAGCTCGTGGAGACCGCACCCGGAGGCCGTTGCCGGACTCCGGCTTGCGAGGGTGTGGACTGTGTGCTGGTCGGCCCGGCGGTGCTTCCGCCGGGGTCACAGCACCCCGGGCAGCACCTCCTCCGACAGTTGCGCGAAGGCGGGTTCCTGTTCGGCCTCGTAGTCCGACCACGCCCGGGAGTCCCAGATCTCCAGGCGGGTGTTGGCGCCGATCACGACGCACTCCCGGTCCAGGCCCGCGTAGTCGCGGAGCTTGGCCGGGATGGTGACCCTGCCCTGTTTGTCGCAGTTCTCGTCCGAGGCGCTGGCGAAGAGGACCCTGCTGTAGTCGCGCACCGCCTTGGCGGTGACCGGGGTGGTGGCGAGCGCGTCGGTGATGCGCCGGAACTCCTCCGCCGGGAAGACGTAGAGGCAGCGTTCCTGGCCCTTGGTGATCACCAGACCCCCCGACAGCTCGTCGCGGTACTTCGCGGGGAGGAAGAGCCGCCCCTTCTGGTCGAGCCGGGGCGTGTGGGTGCCGAGGAACACACTTCCACCTCCCTCACCCTCGAAGTGGAGAATTCACCCTCTCCACGGTGCCCCACCTTACTCCACTCTTCCCCACCGTCAACAGATCTTTCCGGCTTTTGCGACCTCTGGGAACGGCGAAACCGCAGTTCACAGCGCTGGGCGCGGAGGTGGGGGGAAGTGGAGGGCGCGGGGTGTGTCGCGGGGCACGGACCTTCGGGACCGCGGCGACCTGCGGCGACACCGCGCGCGTGCGAGCGTGCGCGCGCGGAGGAACGGGGGTGGGCGCCCGCCGGATCGGCTCGGCGTGTCGGACCGGCGTGTCGGGTTCCGGGGCTGGTCGGAGACAGGATCCTCCCCGCTCCGCACCCTCGCCCCGGACCAGCGACGTCACCGAGGATCAGGTGGGTAGTTGGAACCCTTTGACCTCTTTGGCCATCCCTGAAACCAATCGTCCGCTGATTCCGGCACTTTGGTTTGCAATCGGTTTGAATGGGCTTAGCCTCAGTTCCGAACAGCGACACACGGAGCCACAGGGAGCGGGAGGGGTCTGGTGTCACTCGGTACACACCACGGCGGTCGCGGGGGCGGCGTCCAGGGGGACGTCGGTGAGATCGTCGCCGTGGCCGACCGCGTCCGCGCCGCGATCGAGACGGTCATCGAGGGCAAGCCGGAGGTGCTGCGCCTGGCGCTGACGGTCCTGCTCGCCGAGGGCCACCTGCTCATCGAGGACGTCCCCGGCGTCGGCAAGACCATGCTGGCCAAGGCCTTGGGCCGGGCCGTGGACTGCTCCGTGCAGCGCGTGCAGTTCACGCCGGACCTGCTGCCCAGTGACATCACCGGCGTCAGCGTCTACCACCAGGACCGGCGCGAGTTCGAGTTCAACCCCGGCCCGGTGTTCGCCAACATCGTGGTGGGCGACGAGATCAACCGCGCCTCGCCCAAGACCCAGGCCGCCCTGCTGGAGTGCATGGCCGAACGCCAGGTGAGCGTGGACGGCCAGACCCGCGCCCTGGAGCGGCCGTTCATGGTGGTGGCCACCCAGAACCCGGGCGACATGGAGGGCACCTACGCCCTCCCCGAGGCCCAGCGCGACCGGTTCATGGCCCGCGTCTCGGTCGGCTACCCCGCTCCCCAGGCCGAACTCGACATGATCGACTCGCACAGCTCCAGCTCGCCGCTGGACAGCCTGACGCCCGTCACCAACGCCGCCCAGATCCGCGACCTGGCCGACCGGGTGCGCACGGTGCACGTGGCCCCGGGCATGCGCCGCTACGTCGTGGACCTGATCAACGCGACCCGGACCAGCCCCGAGTTGCGCCTGGGCGCCTCGCCGCGGGCCACCCTGCACCTGGTGCAGGCCGCCCGCGCCTACGCCGCCCTGGACGGACGGCACTACGTCGTTCCCGACGACGTGCAGGCCCTGGCCGTCCCGGTGCTCGCGCACCGGCTGCTGCCCGGCCCCGAGGCGCAGATGGAGCGCCTGACCCCCGAGCAGATCGTGGCCAAGCTGGTCGCGCGCCTGCCCGTGCCCGGCCCGCAGTAGACCCGGCGCCCGCGGCACTCACGTCCGCCCCGCCCCCGTACGCACCCGCCCCCGAGAGAGGGTCCATGCGCCCGCACCGAACCCTCACCGCACGAGGCGTCTGCATGCTCATCCTCGGCCTGACCGCCCTGGTGGCCGGCCTGGTCGTGGGACAGCGCGAGGTCGTGGGCCTGGGCGTGCTGCTGACCGTGGTCCCGCCGCTGTCGGCGCTGACGATCCTGGGTGCCGCCTCCCGCGTCGTGCACAGCCGCACCCTGTCCCCCGTCCGGATCCCGGCGGGGCACAACGCCCAGGTACAGCTGCGCGTGGGCAACTCCTCGCGAACCTGGCCGGTGGCCGCGGTGTCGGTGCAGGACACACTGCCCGTACCGCTGGGCGGCGAACCCCGTTACACGGTGGGTTACCTGGGTCCGCGCGCCGTGCGCGACGTCGCCTACCTGGTGCGCCCGGCCGTACGCGGGAACTACCCGGTGGGCCCGCTGCGGATCGGGGTGACCGACCCGCTGGGGTGCGTGCGGGTCAGCCGCAGCGTGGGCGGGCCCTCGCGCCTGCTCGTGACCCCCGTGACCGTCCCGCTGACCGCGCTGGGCGCCGCCGACGGCTCCAAGGGCGAGGACTCACCACGGCGTTCGATGACCGGCGCCGGGGAGCAGGACCCCGTCCCCCGCGAGTACCGGTACGGCGACGACCTGCGCAAGGTGCACTGGCGGTCCACCGCCAAGCACGGTGAGCTCATGGTGCGCCGGGACGAGCAGCACTCGCGCGAGAACAGCGTGGTCCTGCTGGACACGCGGCGCGGGGCGCACGGGTACCCGGGCCCCGGCGGGTCCCTGGAGACCGCGGTGAGCGCGGCCGCCTCGGTGGCGGTGCACCTGCTCGACAGCGGCCACGAGCTGCGCCTGCACACCGAGCGGGGCCGGGTGCGGACCGCGAACGCGTCGGGCGTGCTGGACAGCCTGGCCGTCGCGGAGTCCTCCGACACACCCGGGCTGCTCGGCGGGATCGGCATGCTGGCCGACTCCCGCGGGACGACCAGCCTGGTCGTGGCGGTACTGGGCGCGGTGGACCCAGAGGAGGCCGCCGCCCTGTCCCGCGCGGGCGGCCGGGGCGTGCGCGTCGCCGTGCTGTGCGCGCACGCCGCCTGGCCCGGCCCCGACACCCTGCGCGGGGTCCACGACGTGCTGACCGCGGCCGGATGGCGCGTCCTCGTCCTGGGTTCCGCCGCCGAACTGCCCGACCTGTGGCGCCGCGCCTGCGCGCCCGCTCCCGCCGCCGGGCCGCACACCCCTCGGAAGGGTCCGCGTTGAGAGCACTGATGCCCCTGGCCACCCTGGTCTGCCTGCTGATGGCGCTGCCGCTGCTGGGCAGCCTCGTACGGGGCGAGACCTGGTGGGTCCCGGCCCTCGTGATGACGGTGGCGGTGGGCGGGGTGTCCGCGCTGTACCGCCTCGGCGGCTGGAGCTCCTTCCCGGTGCCGTTCCTCCAGGTGCTGGTGGCGGCGCTGCTGATGACGCCGCTGTTCGCCGGGCACGTCGCGCCCCTGGGGCTGCTGCCCTCCGGTGACGTGGCGGCGCACCTGCTGCGGGTGTTCGACGAGGGCCTGGAGACGGTCAACGCCAGCGCGCCCCCGGTCTCCTCCACCGCCGGGATCATGCTGATCATCGCGCTGGTGTTCGTCCTGTTCGCGATCGTCGCGGACTTCCTCGCGGTGACCGCGCGCTGCCCCGGGATGGTCGGCGCCCTGGTGGCCGTGCTGATGGCGGTCCCGCTGATCGTGGACGACGCCGGACTGGGCTGGCTGCCCGCGGCCAGCGGCGCCGTGGGCTTCCTGCTGCTGCTCGCGGTGGACGTGTGGGTGCGCGGCCGCGAGTGGGGCGTGCGCGTCCCGGACGGCCACGACTCCTCGGCCCGGGTGCTGAGCGCGGTGCGCAGGACGGCGATGGTGTCGCTGGCCTCGGCCGCCGCGGTGCTGCTGGCGCTGACGGTGCCGCTCGCGGTGCCGTCGTTGCGCACCGACGTGCTCCACACGATGGCCGACGGCACCTACATCGGCACCGGCGGGGACCTCATCACCACCACGCACCCGCTGGTCTCGCTGCGGCGCGAACTGGCCGCCTCCTCCGACCGCACGGTGCTGACCTACCGGACCGACGCCGAGCAGCCCGACTACCTGCGCACGTACGTGCTGGACGAGTTCGACGGCGCGAACTGGACGATGACGCCGGTGAACGCCTCGGGCGACACCCTGGTCGACGGGGAGCTGCCGCCGCCCACCGGGTGGGGGGCGGACTCCTCCGGCGACGCGGTGACCACGCGGATCTCGATGGACTCGGACTCGCCCGGGATCGACTTCCTGCCGCTGCCGTACTGGGCGCGGACGGTGGACGTGGCCGGGGAGTGGTACGCCGACCCCGCCAGCCACATGATCTTCACGACCGAGAGCGCGCCCACGGGGCTGAGCTTCACCGTGGAGACCGTGGACCGGGAGCCGTCAGTCGAGGAACTGGCCGACAGCGGCAGCCCGCGGTCGCTGCCGGGCGACTTCCGCGACCTGCCGAGCGGGCTGGACCCGCGGGTCCGGGAGCTGGCCGAGCAGCTGACCGGGGACGCCCGCACTCCCTACGAGCGGGCGGTGGCGATCCAGGACCACTTCACGGGGGGCGCGTTCACCTACGACCTGTCCCCGCCCGCGGTGCCCGACGGCGCCGACCCGCTCGCCTACTTCCTGTTCGAGGACCAGGTGGGCTACTGCGAGCAGTTCGCGGGGGCGATGGCGGTCATGGCCCGGCAGGTGGACATCCCGGCGCGGGTGGCGGTGGGCTACACCGCGGGCGAACGCCAGGGCGACGACCGCTGGGCGGTGTCCGTGGGCGACGCCCACGCCTGGCCGGAGCTGTACTTCGAGGGCGCGGGCTGGGTGCGGTTCGAGCCGACCCCGTCCTCTGCCGGGGGGCAGGGTTCGGCGTCGGTGCCCGACTACTCCCGGGGCGGGCAGGAGGGCGCCGACACCCCGGAAAGCGCCGCGGAGGAGACGGAGGACCCCTCCCCCGAGGAGTCGGAGGCCGCGGAGGACGAGGCCTCCGCGGAGGACGAGGAGCCCAGTGATGCTCCTGAGGAGGAGCCCGAGGACGAGCCGTCCTCGTCGGTGGCGGCTCCGGGCGGCGGTGCGCAGGACGGCCCGGACCTGTCGTGGCTGCCCGTGGCGGGCGCCGTCGCGGGCGTGCTGCTGCTGTTGGCGCTGCCCGCGCTGGTGCGCGCCCTGACCCGCTGGTCCCGGACGGCGTCGCTGTCCGGCGGCGGGCGGGAGACGGGCGCCGGGGGCGCGCACACCGCGTGGCGGGAGCTGCGGGACACCTGCCTGGACCTGGGCGGTACGTGGTCGCTGGCGGAGAGCCCGCGTGCCACGGCCGAACGCCTGGCCGGTTCCGGCCCGGTGCCGCGGCCCGAGACGGCCCCGGTGGGGCTGATGTCGGGGGCCGCTCCGGGTCCGGTGCCGCCGGAGGCCGCGGCGGCGCTGCGGCGGCTGGCCCTGGCCGAGGAGCAGGCGCGCTACGCGCCCTCGCCCCAGGCCCCGGAGGAGCTGCGCGAGGACCTGCGGACGGCCCTGGCGGGGCTGGCCGGAGTGGTCGGTGCGGGAGCGCGCTTGCGCGCGGTGCTCCTGCCCCGGTCGCTGGCCCCGTGGCACCGACCGCGCCGCGCCGTCGACCCCGAGCCCGTGACGTCGTAGTTGGCTGACCAGCAATGTTGTTGGCGTGACGCAAGGGTCCTGACCTGCGATGATCTTGTACCCATAGCCGATGTCGGCGCTCGGACCTCGCTATGGGTACAAGATCTACTGCTTCACCATGGTGGTGTCGGGGAGGGTTTCGACGGGAACCGCTCTGACCGTGGTGCTGGGGTGACTCCTACAAGATCTGTCCGTGAGGACCTGGTCGTGACCTGTCCACCAGCGGTACCGGCCGGGCTCCCGCCGCGGGACGGGGCCCGGAAACCGGGTACTCGGACGCCGTCCGCGCCGACGCCGGACCCCGCCGGTGCTCCCGGCACGCGGGCGCTGGCCAATGTCCGGGCACGGGCAGGGCGATCGGCGACCCCCTGTGCGCCTCCTCAGCCCCGGGACGCCTCCCGAGCGACCACGACCCCCGCAAACGTGGTGGGCCCCGCACCACTGTGCGGGGCCCACCACGGGGAACTGCGTGTCCGGCACGGATCCCCTGCGGGATCCCCGCCCGACAGGGTACGGCCGAGCGCGACCGGCGCGGGGTGTGGGACCGGGGTCCTACTCCTCACCCTCCTGGCGACGGCGCCAGCGCTCCTCGAAACGATTCATCATGCCGGGACGGCTGCCGCCCCGACGCTTCTGCTTGGGCTCCGCCACCGCGGTGCCCTGGTCGGCACCGCCGCCCCCCGAGGCCTTGCGCCAGGCGTTGGCACCCCACAGGAAGCACAGCAACATGACGAGGAAACCGAGGACGCTGATGGCGACCTGGGCGACTGTGGACTGGAGCATCAACCCCGTCATCAGCAGCACGATACCGATGACGAAACCGAGTCCGGCCTTGATGATCCAGCGCTTGTAATGGACCGCGGGGTTCGTTTGCCGAACGGTGTTCGCGAACTTCGGGTCCTCGGCATACAGCGCCCGCTCGATCTGGTCGAGCATGCGCTGCTCGTGTTCAGAGAGCGGCACGGCGCCTCCCTACGGCAGTCCCCGGTTGGGGTGACGGGTACTGAAGAACAGTCTCTTGGTCAGTGGTATGCCCAGAATACGATGAGCTAGCGCCCGGTGGAAAGAAAAGCTGCGTGCGTACCTGACCACCACAGGCCACGATACCCTCGCCCTGTATCGGAAACACCGGCTTCCATGCCTCTCTTCTACCCTCATTCCGGTCCTACCCTTGGGAACGCTCCGAGGGCCCCGGAAGTTGCCGCATCATACGTCGTTTTCGTCACGCTTGGCCAACACGGCCGACTGTATCGCGCCCGGCCCGAAACGTGCCGTTACGCGATCCATAACCCGTTCAACATCCCTCCAACCCGATTCCTCCTCCCCCAGTGCCAACTGGCGGTGCACCTGCTCCACCGGAATGACCCCCTCCACCCGCACCCCCACCAGGCGCAGCGGTACCCCCCGCAACCCGGAGGCGGTGTACAGCTCGCGGGCGACGGCGCTGATCTCGCGGGCCACGTCGGTGCCCTCGGGCAGTGTCCGCGACCGGGTGATGGTGGAGAAGTCGCCGCGGCGCAGCTTCACGCTCACCGTGCGTCCCGCCTGCCTCGAGGCCCTCAGGCGGCGTCCGACCTTCTCGGCCAGCCTCAGCAGCTCGCGGTCCACCACCCCGGGGTCGGCCACGTCCTCGTCGAAGGTCTCCTCCGAGCCGACGCTCTTGTCCGGCGACTCGGGCACGACCGGGCTCGTGTCCACGCCCCGGGACAGCTCGGCCAGGCGGGTTCCGGCCTTGTCGCCCAGCTCCATACGCAGCAGGTCCGGCTCGTAGCGGGCCAGCTGGCCGACCGTGCGCACGCCCAGCCGGGCCAGGGTCCGCTCGGTCCGGTCTCCCACCCCGGGCAGCGCCCCGACCGGCAGCGGGTCCAGGAAGCCGCGCACGTGGGCGGTGGGCACCAGGAGCAGGCCGTCGGGCTTGCAGTGCGTGGAGCCGAGCTTGGCGGTGAAGCGGGTGGCGGCCACGCCCACGGAGCAGGTCAGGCGCTGTTCCCGGCGCACCCGCTCGCGGATCATCGCGGCGATGCGCACCGGCCCGCCCAGGCGGCGGCGCGCGCCGGACACGTCCAGGAAGGCCTCGTCCAGGGAGAGTGGCTGCACCAGCGGCGTCACCGAGCGCAGGATGTCCATGACGGCCTCCGACGCCTGACGGTAGGCGCGGCCGTCGGGCGGGAAGACCAGGGCCTCCGGGCACAGGCGCAGGGCCCGCGCCATGGGCATCGCCGAGTGCACGCCGTGCGCGCGGGCGAGGTAGTCGGCGGAGGAGACCACGCTGCGCGGGCCTGTGCCGCCCACGATGACGGGACGCCCGCGCGCCTCGGGGTGGCGCAGCTGCTCCACGCTCGCGAAGAAGGCGTCCATGTCCAGGTGCAGGATGTGGCAGTCACCGTCCGGTCCGGAGCCGTCCGCGGGGAAGTCCGCGTCCAGCGCCGCGATGCCCTCCGGGGAGGCCATGCCCCGCATCGCGGCGCCGCGTTCCAGTTGGCGTCGGCTCATACAGCCAGGTTATGCCGTGCCGGGGGGAGCCCCGTCCCCCCGGCACCGGGGTTCAGGAGCGGTGTGCGACAACGTGCAGCTGGGTGGCGACGCCGATCAACTCGGGGTGCTCGGCGGCGGCCCTCTCCAGTTCCACCAGGTGCTGCCCGGCGTGGGCGTCGCCCTCCCAGGCGTGCCCGGGCACGAGGTCGGCGAACGCGCGGACGCCGCGGACGCTCTCCCCGGACAGTCCGGCCCGGCCGATCAGCTCCAGGATCTGCTGACGGGTGAAACGGCGCGGCATCGGGTCCCCCTCGCCCCAGCGGCCGTCGGGGTCGCCGAGCAGGTGGTGGGCCTCGGTGATGTGCCCGGCCAGCGCACGGTGCAGGGCGCCGGCGACCGCGTTGGTGACCAGCAGGCTCACCGCACCGCCCTCCCGGGTGGTGCCGACCACGTCGTGCAGCGCCGCGGCGGGGTCGTCCACGTACTCCAGCACGTTGTGCACCAGGACGAGGTCGGCGCTGCCCGGTGCGAACAGGGAGGCCAGGTCGCGGGTCTCCCCCTGGACCCCGCGCACGGACACCCCCCGCTCCGCGGCGCGGCGCTCCAGGGCCGCGAGCGAGTCGGGGCTGGGCTCGACCACGGTCACCCGGTGGCCGAGCTCGGCCAGGGGGACGGCGGCTCCGCCGGTGCCCCCGCCCGCGTCGACGATCTCCAGGGGTCCGTCCCCGAGCCGGTCCAACAGTCCGACGAGGGCGTCCCACACGACCGCGGTCCGGGCCGCGTTGGCGGCCCGCCCCGGTCCGGTCGCCCCGCTCGCGCCGAGGCCGCCGCCCGCGGCCACGCTGGTCCTGTCAGTCACCTGCGTTCCCTCAATCCACGTTGCCCCGGCGGTCCCCCGAGCGCCGATGTGCCGACACTCCCTAGAGCGAGAGCGTCGACTTGTTCTCCATCAGCCTGGACAGGAGTCCGCTGACGAAGTTGGGGGACTCGTCGGTGGACAGCTCCTTGGCCACGCCGACCGCCTCGGCGATCGCCACGCCGTCCGGGATGTCGTCGGCCCACAGCAGTTCGTAGGCGCCCATCCGCAGGATGTTGCGGTCCACGACCGGCATGCGCTCCAGGGTCCAGCCGATGGCGTAGGTGTCCAGGAGCTCGTCGATGCGCTCGCGCCGCTCGTCGACCGAGCGGGCCAGACTCTCGGTGAAGTCGTTGATCGGCGGTTCGGGCTGGGCCCGCCGGCGCCGGATGACGTCCTCCACCGAGGTGGCGCGCACCTCGGCCTCGTAGAGGACCTCGACCGCGCGCCGCCGCGCCTTGCGCCGTGCTCCGCTCATCAGTTGACTCGCCCGAGGTAGTCACCCGTGCGGGTGTCGACCTTGACGGTCTCACCGGTGGTGATGAACAGGGGCACCTGGATGGTGGCGCCGGTCTGGACGGTGGCGGGCTTGGTGCCGCCGGTGGAGCGGTCGCCCTGGACGCCCGGGTCGGTCTGGGTGATCTCCAGCTCGACAGCGGGGGGCAGCTCGATGTAGAGGGGGTTGCCCTCGTTGATGGCCACGGTGGCCTTGGTGTTCTCCAGCATGAAGTTCTTGTCGTCGCCGACGACGGTCGCCGAGACCGGGATCTGGTCGTAGGTCTGGGTGTCCATGAAGACGAAGGACTCGCCGTCGTGGTAGAGGTACTCCATCTCGCGGCGGTCGACGTTGGCGAACTCGACCTTGGACCCGGCGTTGAAGGTCTTGTCGACGATCTTGCCCGTGAGGACGTTCTTGAGCTTGGTACGGACGAACGCGCCGCCCTTGCCCGGCTTGACGTGCTGGAACTCGATGACGTTCCAGAGGACACCGCCGTCGAGCCGCAGGGTCGTGCCGTTCTTGATGTCGTTCGTCGTGGCCACTTCGGTCGTCTCTCCAAGGGGTCTGACACGTCGGGGACCGGTCCTCGCGGGGACCCGGTCGGTGTTCGGTGGGGCCGGGCACGGGCACCTCGGGGAGTTCCCCGGGCGCGCCGGTGCGCACGTCGCCTGTGTGCAGTCTAGTGGCTTCGCGGAACCCGGGTGTCGCTCGTGACCGCGCGGTACGCCTCGTCCAGCAGTTCGGGGGCGGGGCCGCTGAGGATGGTGGGCCGCGCCAGGCCGTCCAGGACGACGAAGCGCAGGGTGGCCCCGCGGGCCTTCTTGTCCACGCTCATGGCGGCGCGCAGCTCGGGCCAGGCCTCGGGTGCGTAGGAGACGGGCAGGCCGACCGAGGAGAGCAGTGAGCGGTGGCGTTGGACCAGGTCGTCGCCCACGCGGCCGTCCAGGCGGGCGAGTTCGGCGGCGTAGACCATGCCGATGGAGACCGCGTAGCCGTGCCGGAAGGTGTAGTTCTCGGCGCGCTCGATCGCGTGGCCCAGGGTGTGGCCGTAGTTGAGGATCTCGCGGCGGCCGCTCTCCCGCAGGTCACCGGAGACGACGTCGGCCTTGACCCGGATGGCGCGCTCGATGAGCTCGCGGGTGTGCCTGCCCTCGGGTGCGGCCGCGCCCTCGGGGTCGTCCTCGACCAGGTCGCAGATGACGGGGTCGTCGATGAACCCGGCCTTGACGATCTCGGCGAGGCCGCCGATGTAGTCGGCCCGGGGAAGGCTCGGCAGGGTGGCGAGGTCGCACAGGACCCCGGCCGGCGGGTGGAAGGCGCCGACGAGGTTCTTGCCCTCGGGGGTGTTGACGCCGGTCTTGCCGCCGACGGCGGCGTCGACCATGCCGAGCAGGGTGGTGGGCACCAGGACGGAACGCACGCCGCGCAGCCAGGTGGCGGCGACGAACCCGGCCAGGTCGGTGGCGGCTCCCCCTCCGACGCCGACGACGGCGTCGCTGCGGGTGAAGCCCCGCTGCCCGAGCCGGGACCACAGGTCGGCGGCGACGGCGGCGGTCTTGGCGGCCTCGCCGTCCGGGACGGGCATGGAGTGCGCCCGGTAACCGGCGGCCTCCAGGGCGCCGACCACGGGACGGGCGATCCCGTCCAGGCTCTGGGGGTGGATGACGGCCACCTGGGCGGCGTCGCCGACCAGGGAGGGGAGTTCGGAGAGGACCCCGCTGCCGACCACCACGTCGTAGCGGCCGGCGGAGTCGCCCACACCGATCCGGGTCGCGGTCACTGCTGAGCCTTTCCGGAGTCCTGCCCGGCCAGCGAGGGCAGGATGGCGTCGACGATCTCTTCGGGGTGGTAGCCGGTCGTCTCGACGGTGACGGTGGCCAGGCGCTCGTAGACGGGCAGGCGCTCGTTGAGCAGCTGGCGCAGCCGGGTGCGGGGGTTGCCCGCGAGCAGGGGGCGGGCGACGTCCATGCCCACGCGCTTGGCGGCCTCGCCGAACTCCACCTGGAGGTAGACCACGTGGTGCTCGGCCAGGTCGCGCTGGGTGTCCTCGTCCAGGACCGCGCCGCCGCCGACGGCGATCACGCCCTCCCAGGCGCGCAGGCCCTCGGCGACGACCTCGCGCTCCAGGGCGCGGAAGCGCTCCTCGCCGTCCTCGACGAAGATGTCGCCGATGGGCTTGCCCGCGCGCTTCTCGACCTCGGTGTCGGTGCACAACAGGTCGGCGCCCAGACGCCCGGCCAGGGCCTCACCAACGGTGGACTTGCCCGATCCGGGCGAACCGATGAGCACCGCGATCGCTTTTGCCACGCTCTGCCTGCCTAGGTGATCCGTGGGTCCCTTCCCCGCGTGCGCGGGAGGTACCGCCCTGTTACGTGCGTCTTCCTGTCTAGCAGACCTCGGACACGCGGGTTCGGGAAGACGGGGTTGTCCACAGGCCGGGCCACGCCGCTGGTGCGGGTGCTCGGTCCGCCTCTACGCTCGGATTCGGGGGCGACTTCGTCGCTCACAGGCGCGTCGTGCGCCCCCGAATCCAGTGTGGCCCCTTCCGTCCGTGCCCCGCCAGCCCCGAAGACGCCCCTGTGGACAACCGCTCCGGCAACGGGGCGCCCGGACCGGTGACCGAAGGTCAGCGGATGGTCAGCGCGTCCAGGTAGCCCTTGAGGTTGCGCGCCGTCTCGGCGACCGAGTCGCCGCCGAACTTCTCGACGGCGGCCTCGGCGAGCACCAGGGCGACCATCGCCTCGGCGACCACACCGGCAGCCGGGACGGCGGTGACGTCGCTGCGCTGGTGGTTGGCCTGCGCGGGCTCGCCGGTCTCGACGTCGATGGTGTCCAGCGCCCTGGGCACCGTCGCGATGGGCTTCATCGCCGCGCGCACGCGCAGCGGGTCGCCGGTGGTCATACCACCCTCGACACCTCCGGCGCGGTTGGTGCGGCGGCGCACGCCGTCCGGACCGGGTTCGATCTCGTCGTGGGCGGCGGAACCGCGGCGGGCGGCGGTACGGAAGCCGTCGCCGACCTCCACGCCCTTGATCGCCTGGATGCCCATGAGCGCACCGGCCAGGCGCGCGTCCAGGCGCCGGTCCCAGTGCACGTGGCTGCCCAGGCCGGGCGGCAGGCCGTAGGCCAGCACCTCGACCACGCCGCCGAGGGTGTCGCCGGACTTCTTGGTGTCGTCGACCTCCTCGACCATGCGGGCGCTGGTCTGGGCGTCGAAGCAGCGCAGCGGGTCGGCGTCGATCGCGGCCAGGTCCTCCGGGCGCGGCTCCGGCGCGTCCTCGGGCACCGCCACGGGCCCCATGGACACCACGTGGCTCAGGATCTCCACGCCCAGGGCCTGGCGGCAGAACTGGCGCGCCACCTCGCCGATCGCGACGCGGGCGGCGGTCTCGCGGGCGCTGGCGCGCTCCAGGATCGGCCGCGACTCCTCGTGGCCGTACTTCTGCATGCCGACCAGGTCGGCGTGGCCGGGGCGGGGCCGGGTGAGCGGCGCGTTGCGCGCCACGCTCTCCAGTTCCTCGGCGGGCACGGGGTCGGGGGACATCACCTTCTCCCACTTGGGCCACTCGGTGTTCCCGACCTCGACCGCGACCGGACCCCCCTGGGTGCGGCCGTGGCGAATGCCCCCGATCACGGAGACCTGGTCCTTCTCGAACTTCATCCGGGCACCCCGGCCGTACCCGGCGCGGCGGCGGAGCAACGCGGCGGCGATGTCGTCAGAGGTGACGGACACACCGGCCGGGAGGCCCTCCAGAATCGCGACGAGTGCGGGTCCGTGGGACTCCCCCGCGGTCAGCCAACGCAACATGTGCACGATCCTTTCACGGATCGGTGTGCGGTGGCGCCCCCGGGTTCAGGGTTGTGGAAACAGCGCTCCTCCCGCCAGGACGGTGGCCAGCGCGGCGGCGAGCATGAACGGGCCGAGGGGGAAGGGGTCCCTGCGGGTGAGCCTTCGCAGCGCCATGAGCACGATTCCCACCAGGGAGAAGGCCGCGAAGGCCCAGAACACGGCGACCAGCGCGCCGAAGGTCCCCGCCGCCCACCCCGCGTACAGCGCGGTGAGCCCGGAGAGCTTGACGTCGCCGAACCCCAGCCCCGCGCTGTGCACCCGCCACAGCAGCCAGTACAGCACCGTGACCAGGGCCATGCTGGCGAGCGCCCCCGCGGCCCGGTCGGTGTCGGGGCCCTCGGGGGGCAGCAGGACGGCCATCCCGATCAGGGCCGCGGCGACGGGGTAGGCGGGGAGGACGACGGCGTCGGGCAGGCGCATGACCCGCAGGTCGATGACGGCCAGCGGCACGCCGACGGCGGTCAGCCAGAGCACGGCCAGTACGCCGAAGGGGCACCAGTCGGGTTGGAGGGTGGCCCACAGGCCGACGCAGCCGAAGAGCGCGGCGGTCACGACGACGACCGCGGGGTGGGATCGGATGACCTGCTCGCAGTGGGGGCAGGCCCCCCGTCTTCGAAACGTCCGGGCCCCCACGGCGGGGAACCAGCGCAGGAAACGCAGCTCGGCGCGGCAGTGGGGACAGCGGGGCGGCGGCGGGCCCTCGTCGTCGTCCTCCGGTGGGAGTCGGCGCTCACCGCGCACGTCCTCGCCGGTGTCGGGGACCGTGGTGGCGTCGTCGCGCGCGGGCTGGACGTGCCGGTCGGCGCGGGGTGTGAGCGAACCGCGGGAGGCGGGTGCCCGCGGCGGGCTGGCGGGGCCGAAGAGGTGGACGAGGCGGCCGTTGACCTGGCCCACCACCACTCCGAGCAGGGCGAGCAGGACGGCGACGGTGACCGTCCACAGGTGCGGGTGGAGGAGGAGTGTCGAGGGGGTGGGCATGGTGGGAAGCTACCCTTCCGGGGCCCGTGGCGACACCGCCTGGCTTGGCCTGTGGAAAACTCCAGGCCCGCGAACGCCGTGGCACCGCACGCCCGCACGGGGCGCACGGGACGAAGGCGCGCGGCGGCCGGGACCCGCGGGGCCCGCGTGTCCGGCCGGACACGCGGGGCCGGGCGTCAGTCCTGGTCGGCGGCCCCGGGCCCGTTCGGGGACGCGTCGTCGCGCCGGGCGCGCACGACGGCGCTCAGTTCGATGCCCCCGGGCAGCACGTACCGCAGTTCGGCGGTGAGCCTCTCGGCCACACGGCGCAGGACCTCGTCGTCGCGCTCGTCGAGTTCGAGGCGGATGCCGATCTCGCCGCGCTCGGAGGGGTGGATGCGGACGCGCTCGATGCCGAATTCGACCTGGGTGATCTGGTGGATGAGTCCGAGGACCTGCGGGTCGTCCTTGGGCTCGGGAACGGCGCCGTTCTCGGCGAGCATGCTGAGGAAGGGCCCCTGCACGGTGTAGGGCACGGGACCGGCCACGTCGAGCACCAGCGCGTCCGCCTCCTCCTCCAGGGCCGCCTGGCAGGCGTCCCTGACGGTGAAGGGGACGGGGCGCGCGTCCGGGCGCCAGCGGCGGACCGCGTCCACGGAGGTGAAGGCGAGCATGCCGCGCCGCCCGTCCCTGCCGGTCATGATCGGGACGGCGACCTCGCTGTTCTTGTCCCTGGTGAGCCCGCCGACGCCCTCCTCGGTCTCGGTGGCCACGGCGACCACGGGGATGAGCACGCGGGTTCCGCTGAGCGCGGCCAGCACCTGGCGGTCGCCCGTCTCACCCGACGCGTGTTCGCGCAGGCGTGCCTCGACCTCGGGATCGACGCTGCCGTCGTCGTCGCGGAAGTTCTGGGCGCCGATGATGGATGGTCTGCTCACGTGCACCGACTCTACCGGTGGGGTGCGGGACCCGTATCGCGCACGCGCGAAGCGGCGCGAATCGGACGATGCGCGCCCGAGTCCCGGCCGACCCCGAGGATTCGGACACACGAAACGCTCGGACCCACGGGTACGGCACGCACGGACCTTTACCCCCGCCGGGCGGCCCCGCCGTCCTCCAGCGCCCCGATGATCGAGCCGAGCTGGGCGACCTGCTCCCCGCTGAGGCGGTCGAAGATCAGCGAGCGCACGCGTGTGGCGTGTCCGGGCGCGGCCTGGCGCAGGAGGAGGGAGCCCTTCTCGCTGAGCACGGCCCACAGCCCGCGGCGGTCGTCGTCGCAGTGCTCCCGGTGCACGTAGCCGCCGCGTTCGAGCCGTGCGACCTGGTGGGAGAGCCTGCTCTTGGACACGATGACGCTGTCGGCGAGCACCCGCATGCGCATGCGCTGCCCCTCGGCCTCGGACAGGTGCACGAGGATGCCGTACTCGATGAGCGAGAGCCCGGTACGGGCGCGCAGGTCCTTCTCCAGCTCGTCGTAGACCCAGGCGTTCATCCTGAGGAAACCACGCCAGACGTGCTGTTCTCCGACGTCGAGCCACCCGGCGTTCTCCATGCGGCCCATCGTAGCGGCGTGTCCGAAACCTCCGCCTCGCCACACCGCCGAGTCCCACGACGACGCGCGGCGGAAGAACGCCTTGCACGAGCGCCCGGCATTGCCTAAACTCCTCTTCCAAGGAAGATTCTTCTAAGATGCCTTGTTACACCTCAGCGAATGGGCCCGACCCCGGGTCCACCGACCCGACAGGGAGACACCATGGCAGCGCAGGAACTTCAGGCCGGAACCTGGAAGATCGACACCGCCCACAGCGTGGTCGGCTTCTCCGTACGCCACATGATGGTCAGCAAGGTCCGCGGGCGGTTCGAGAAGTTCGACGCCACGCTGACGGTGCCCGAGGACCCCGCCCAGGCGTCCGTCGAGGCCACCATCGACGCCAGCTCGATCAACACCGACAACGGTGACCGCGACAACCACATCCGCTCCGCCGACTTCTTCAATGTCGAGGAGCACCCGGAGTTCACCTTCCGCTCCACCGGCGCCGTCGCCAAGGGCGAGGACTTCGTCCTGCGGGGCGAGCTGAGCATCAAGGGCAACACCCGCCCCATCGAGATCGCGCTGGAGTTCAACGGCTCCACCATCGACCCCTACGGTCTCAACCGCGCCGGCTTCACCGGCTCCACGCAGATCAGCCGCAAGGAGTTCGGCGTGGACATCGAGATGCCGATGGACGGCGGCGGCGTGGTCGTCGGCGACAAGATCACCATCGACATCGACGCCGAGTTCACCCGCCAGGCCTGAGAGCACCCGTGACGGCCGGGCGGACTCCGGGCCGGAGGGGGCGGGGGAACGGGCGGGGCGGAGCGGCCTCCCGGAAGTTTTGACGACACACCGTCATCACCTTCGGGGCCGCTCGGATATCGTCAGCGGGGGGAGGGCGCACAGCCCTCCCCCCGCTCGTGTCACGCGTGCGCGCCACCCGCCGGCCAGGAGGTCCCGTGTCCCCGTCCAACCCCTTCTCCCCCGAGGTCGTCGCCGCCGTCACCGCCCACATGAACGGCGACCACCCCGAGGACACCCTGCTCATCTGCCGCGCGCTGGGCGGTCGGCCCGAGGCCACCGCCGCGCGCATGACGGGCCTGGACGGCGACGGCGGCGACTACGCGGTCACCGTGGAGGGGACCGAGCACGCCGTGCGCGTGCCGTGGGCGCGGCCGCTCACCGAGCGCGCCCAGATCCGCGCCGAGGTCGTGCGCATGCACCAGGAGGCCTGCGAGAAGCTCGGCGTGGCCCCGCGCGGGCGGCACTGAGGACCTCGGACAGGTCCGGGCCCTCGTGCGGCAGGGGCGTGGCCCCGCGCGGGCGGCACTGAGCGGGCGGCACTGAGCGGGCGGCACTGAGGCGCGCGGAGGGCGACGGCACCGTCCGCTTCGTCCCGTGTCCGGTCCCACACGCACCGTTTCGCACCCCGGGTGGAACTCCACGCGCCCGCGGGGAGTCAAAGGAACGAGGGGCTACGTCGAGGAACCCGCACCGGGGCCCGGGTCAACGGCGCGCGAACCGCGCCGCGTGGACCTACCCTGGAGGGATCCTCGTTCCCCCGCAGGTCCACGACACGAACGCCTATCCGAAGGATGGCTCCGACCCCGATGGTCACGCCCGACCCCGGTGACGAGAACGCGCCGACCCAGCGGATCGAACCCACCGCGCCCACCACACGCATCGGCCCCGGTGAGGACCACACGCGTGCGGGACGCACGCGCTGGGCCACCCGTGTGTTCCGCCCGGGGACAGCCCCGGGGGACGACACCGAGCCCACCCGTGTGTCCTCCCCGGCCGCGGACCGCACCAGCGTCCTGCCCGGCGCCGGTCAGGCCGACGCCACCCGCACAGCCGCCGGGGCCCCGGGAACGCGCCCCGCCCGCACCATCCCGGGCGACGGCCGCGTCGACGGCCGCGCGCCCTGGTGGCGGACCCTGTTCGGCCCGCTCCTGGACTGGATGGCCCGCCTGGTCTCGCGCGTGGTGGTCGGCCCCGCGAGCGACCTCGACTACGCCGTCCCCGCCGAACTGCGCCGCCGCTACCGCGTGCTCGACCACATCGGCGCGGGCGGCGAGGCCGTCGTCTACCTGGCCGAGCCCACCGACTCCCCCGGGCGCAGGCTCGCGCTCAAGGTGTACCGGCCCGGCCACGACATCAACCGCGAACTCCTCGACCGCCTGCGCGCCCGCGGCACCGCCTCACCGCACACCCCCGCCATCCAGGGGTACGGCACCGCCGCCAGCTCCTGGGGCGAGGACCTGGCTTGGGAGGCCCAGGAGTACTTCTCCCACGGCTCGCTGCGCGCGCTCATCGACCAGGCCCCGCTGCCGGACGAGCGCGCCCGCGCCGTGGTCTCCGCCGTCGCCGAGTGCCTGCACCACTGGCAGGACGAGCTCCAGCACAACCACACCGACGTCAAACCCGAGAACCTGCTGGTGCGGTCCCTGGACCCGCCGGTCGTGGCGCTCACCGACTTCGGCGGCGCCGTGCGCGCCACCATGAGCCGCGTCTACGGCGGGCTGGCGGTCACCGAGGACTACGCCGCGCCGGAGGTCGTCGAGGGCCGCCGCGAGGCGCCCGCGGCCTGGTGGTCCCTGGGCGTGATCGTGCACGAGCTGGTGGCCGGACGCCGCCCCGAGCGCGGCGGCAACTGGCTGACCGCCCGCAACACCGAGGTGGACATCTCCGCGATCACCGACGAGCGCTGGCGCCTGCTGGCCCGCGGCCTGCTCGCGCTCGCCCCGTCGGCCCGCTGGGGCTACGACGAGGTCGTGCAGTGGCTGGCGGGCGAGCGCCCGCGGATCCGCGCGGTGAGCCGCCTGCGCCCCATCGAGTTCGCCGGGACCAGCCACGAGGACCCGCCGAGCCTGGCCTTCGACCTGCTCGACCGCTCCGAGACCGGCGCCATGTGGCTGCGCACCCACTGGTCGCAGCTGCGCAGCTGGCTGGACCGCGAGGTCAACGACTACACCTTCGACCGCGCCTACCTGACCGGTCTGGACGCCCACCCCGAACAGGCGCACGTGGCGATCAGCGCGCTGGCCGCCCGGTACGTGCCCGGGATGCCGCCGCGCTTCCGCGGCCACGAGATCAGCGCCGACGGGCTGCTGGAACTGGCCACCGGCGACGCCAGCCGCCACGCGGTGGTGCGCGAGGCCGTGACCTCGGGCGCGGTGGGACTGGGCTCCCAGCACTGGTGCCCGCACCCGGCCTGCCGCTCGGGCGGTTCGGGGCGGTGCGCCCTGCTGGAGCGCGTCCAGCACGAGGTGCCCCTGATCATGCGCAAGGTGTCCGAGAACGTCGACCGGCTGGTCGGTTCGGGCCCCGACGCGCCCCGGCGCCCGGACACC
Source organism: Nocardiopsis synnemataformans (assembly GCF_965343085.1). NCBI lineage: Bacteria > Bacillati > Actinomycetota > Actinomycetes > Streptosporangiales > Nocardiopsidaceae > Nocardiopsis > Nocardiopsis synnemataformans. Next base: position 143,460 of record NZ_CBDRFA010000002.1, read on the forward strand.
CACGAGACCGACACCGCCTGGGCCAGGGCGGTCGAACTGGTCCTGCTCCCCGACACCGCGTCCCGGAGCCGGTCGCTGCTGCGCCGCCAGTCCTGGCACCCGCGCCAGCGCACCGCCGCCCCGCACGCCCCGTGGTGGGTGGAGCAACGGCGCCTGGCCCTGCGCGACGCCAACGGCCGCGACGCCCTGGCCACCCGGGGCGCCCTGATCACGGCGGTGCTCCTGCTGCCCGAGGCGGCCCGGGTGGGCGGCGGGATCGCCGAGCGCGAGCGCGCCGACGGCAGGGCGCGCCGCCAGGACCGGTGGGCGTCGCTGGCCGGTTCGGCCGGTGAGCGCTGGTCGCAGGTCCGCCAGAAGGCGGCCGGAGTCCGCAGGCGCGCCGCCGGGTCCTCCGCGCCCGGCCGCCCGGAGGACCCGACCGCTCCGCACCCCTACAACCCCGCGGGAACGCAGGACCCCTCGCTCGACCCCCGGGAACAGGAACGCCGCAGGCGCCGGGCCGACAGGACCATGGGCCAGATCCAGCGGGCGATGAAGGCGGGCAAGTGTCGCCGGTTCGCCTACCCCGCGGCACTGCTCGGGCTCCTGGACGGGTTGGGCCGTGTGATGCGCCCGCAGGAGGGGTTCTACCCCGAGAGCGAGTTCGTGACCTCGGCCTACACCGGACTGCTGGACGCCAGCGACGGCGCCGTCCTGGGCTGGCTGTCGGAGGTCACCGGGGTCGTCACCGGCCTGCTGCCCGGTGGCGTCGGCGCCGCGTGGTGGCTGCCGGTGCTGCTGTCGGTGCTGCTGCTGGCGCTGGGCCGCTCGGCGGCCAGCAGGAAGCCCACCTCGCGGGCCCGGCGACGGCTGGGGGCCTTCCGCCTGGCCGTGGTGGGAACGCTGTTCATGGTGGTGGTGCTGCTGTCCACGGGCCTGCTGGCGCTGGGCTCGGGCGTGCTGATCCCCCTGGACGGCCTGCTCGCCTGAACAACTTCCGTCACACGCGTCACGTGTCCCGCCGTGTCCCCCCGGCGGGGCGTGTGGGCTATGATCGCCCGGTTCGGCACACGGACGCATGGCGACGACGGGGAAGCAGGTGTCAGGTGGGTGAGGTGATCGAGCTGCGCTCGGGAGAGTACCGAGCGCGCGTCGACCGCACGGGAGCGGGACTGCGGGCACTCACCTGGCGCGGCCGCGACGTGGTCTGGCCCTACGACGGGGACGGGCCCAAGGCCTTCCAGGGCCAGGTGCTGGCGCCGTGGCCCAACCGCGTGACCGAGAACGGCTACCGCTTCGACGGGGTCGAGCACCACCCGGAACCCAACGACCCGGCGACGGGCACGGCCATCCACGGCCTGGTCCACGACCGGACGTGGACACCGAAGAGGGTGTCCGAGGACACGGTCGAACTGCGGCTGGACTTCGAGGGCGGACCCGGCTTCCCCTTCCCCCTGGAGATGACCGTCGCCTACCGGCTCACCGCCGACGGGCTGACGGTCGCCACCACCGCCCGCAACCGGGGCGACTCCCCCGCGCCGTTCGGGCTGGGCTTCCACCCCTACCTGACCCTGGGCGAGCCGGTTTCGGTGCTGGCCGCGCGCGGCGAGCTCGCGCTGGAGGTCACCGCCGGCATCCGGCAGCCGGTGGACGGGCAGATGCTGCCCGTGGGAGACCCCGTACCCGTGGACGGCGGCGACTTCGACTTCCGCACGCCGGGCCGCCAGCTGGGTGACACCGTCCTGGACACCGCCTTCTCCGCGTTGGAGCGGGACGCCGACGGGCGCGCGTGGGTGCGGGCGAGCGGCCCGGAGCACCGGGTGTCGCTGTGGTGCGACCGCAGCTTCGGCTGGTTGCAGCTGTTCAGCGCGGACACCCTCGGCGGGGACGACCACCGGGCCCACTTGGCCGCCGAGCCCATGACCTGCCCGGCCAACGCGCTGGCCACCGGCACCGACCTGATCGTGCTCGCCCCGGGGGAGTCGACCGCGCACGTGTTCGGCATCCTCGCCGAGCCCCTGGCCTGAGCTGAGCCCGGGCGCCGACGCACCAGTGCGCACCGTGTTCGTGACTCGAACCGCGGGCCCGGCCGCGCCGGGAGTGCCCGCGGTCGGGCGACCCGGCGACGCGGCCCACGGAAGGGCAGCCGCGCAGGGGGCTCGCGTACCGGCACCGGACACGGCCCGCGGCACGGGGACTCAGCCCGAGCCGGAGGGCTCCCTGCCCAGCACGTCGCTGAGCCGCTCCAGGTCCTCCGCCGTGTCGATGTCCTCCGGACTGGCGATGTCGTCGCAGGCCACGGCGGTGACCAGATGGGAGTACGCGCGCAGGAACGGGCGCGCCCCCACGTCGTGCACGGCCATGGCGTAGGCCGTCGACCAGTGCTCGCGGCCCAGCAGCACGGGGTTGCGCTGGTTGCCGTGGTAGGTGGCCACCGCGGCGCGGGCGCCCTGCTCGTGCGCCTCCACCAGGCGGTGCACCGCCTCGGGAGTGACCAGGGGCTGGTCGGCCAGCGCGATCAGCACGGCGTCGACCGTGTCGGGCAGGGCGTCGATCCCGGCGCGCACCGAGGATCCCATGCCGGTCCGCCAGTCGGGGTTGTGCACCGTGTGGGCGCCGCGCACCGGGGTGTCGGCGGCACCCAGCACCACCATGACGGGGACGCAACCGCCCTCGGTCAGCGTACGCACGCCGCGGTCGACCAGGCGTTCGCCGCCCACCTCGACCAGCGCCTTGGGACGCCCGAGTCTGCTCCCCGAACCCGCGGCCAACAGCAGGCCCGCCACCGGGCCCGTACGCGTCCGCTCCCTGCCCTGCTCCTGCCCCCCAGTACCCATGACGTGATGATGCCACGCACGGGCACGGAGGAGGGGCGACCTGGCGCAGCCCGTCCGGACGTGTTCCGCGACCGTCCCCGGGGACCCGCCGTGACCAGGCACTCCAGGGCCGGACGGGTTTCGGTTCACTTCACACGGTGGCCGAATCCGGCCGGAACCAGGGGTTTACCCGTTGTTTCGTGGTGGATCCGGCCGCTGGTCTCGCGCAGGGCCCGCCCGCTGCCGCCCCACCGGGCCTGCACCAGCTCCGCGGCGATCGACACCGCCGTCTCCTCCGGGGTGCGCGCCCCCAGGTCCAGGCCGATCGGCGAGTGCAGGCGCGCCAGCTCCGTCTCCCCCACCCCGGCCTCGCGCAGCCGCTCCAGCCGGTCCTCGTGGGTGCGCCGGGACCCCATCGCGCCGATGTACCCGGCACGGGTGCGCAGGGCCACGCTGAGCACCGGCACGTCGAACTTGGGGTCGTGGGTGAGCACGCAGATGGCCGTGCGCTCGTCGATCTGGTCGGCGATCTCGTCCAGGAACACGTGCGGCCACTTGACCACCACCTCCTCGGCGGTGGGGAAGCGCTTGGCCGTCGCGAACACCGGCCGGGCGTCGCACACCGTCACCCGGTAGCCCAGATAGGTGCCCAGGTCGGCGACGGCCGCCGCGAAGTCGATCGCGCCGAACACCAGCATGCGGGGCGCGGGCGCGAAGGACTGCACGAACACCTCCAGCTCGTCCCCGCGCCGCTGCCCGTCGGTGCCGTACCGCAGCAGGCCCGTACTGCCCTGGGCGAGCATGCCGCGCACGTCGTCGTCCAGGGCGTCGGCCAGCCTGTCGCTGCCCAGGTCGCCCTCGGCGTGGCCGGGCCAGACCACGCGCCGGCGCCCCACCCGCCCCGGGTCGGAGGGGTCGGAGACGATGGTGGCCACGGCGACCGGCTGGTGCTCGTCGATCGCGCCGATCACCGAACCCAGCTGGGGATAGGCGGCCCGGCTGATCGGCTCGACGAACATGTGCAGTGTTCCGCCGCAGGTCAGGCCGACGCTGAAGGCGTCGTCGTCGCTGACCCCGTAGGTGCGGCGCACGGGGACCCCCGTGCGGATGACCTCCAGGGCCTCCTCGTAGACCGCGCCCTCCACGCAGCCGCCGGACACGCTGCCGACGGCCTCCCCCGAGGCGCTGACCAGCATCGCCGCCCCGGCGTCGCGGGGCGCGCTCTTGTAGGTGTCGATCACGGTGGCCAGCGCGAACGTCTCGCCCGACGCGTACAGGTCGGACACGGCCGCTCGGATGTCGCGCACGCGGTACCTCTTCCACGTTCCGTCGATGGCTCTCGGTACCAAGCTATGTGCCCCGCACAACACTCGGGAGCCACCGATCCTCAGGAATTGGGCGGCTCCCTCCGGAGGTTCCTACGAGCGGCCGGGCTCGCGGCCTTCGCCGCGCGCGTGCAGCAGCGCCCGGAACTCCTCCAGTCCGAGCCGTGCGGTCTCGCCGTCGGCGCTCTGGATGGCCATCACCGCCAGGGTCGTACCGTCGGACAGGTCCGCCGAGGGCCAGGGTTCTCCCTCGGGCATCCGCATGTCCACGACCTCCGCCCAGGACAGCACGTGGGTGCGGATGCTGTTGACCACCGTCACACCCTCCTCGGTGGCCACCAGCCGCGGCCGGGCCAGCAGGTGCAGGGCGGCCGCGATGGCCAGGCCCAGGCCCACCATCAGGACCCGGTCCATGATCCCCCAGCTCCCCGGCAGGATCGCGGCCAGGACCGCCAGGGTCGCCACGATCAGCAGCGCCAGGCCGTAGGCGACCCACCGCACCGACCGGGGCCGCCACGTCCTGGGCAGCACCGCCTGCCTCGACGCCTCGTCGTCCACGGGCTGTTCCCTCGTCCGCACCAACTGCTCCACTTCTGGACCGTGTTCGCCGCTGCCCCTCGGCTCACCGCCTCCGGACCGCGTCCCCGCGCACAACACCTCTTCGACCACCCGCGTGTGCGGGCGGTCCACCACCGTCACCGTGCGCGCCACCGGGCCGGATCAGCGGCGCAGCCCGCGCAGGACCACCGCCGTCTCCAGGGCGGCCAGCGCGGCCTCGGCACCCTTGTCCTCGGCGCTCCCCGGCAGTCCGGCGCGGTCGAGCGCCTGCTCCAGGGTGTCACAGGTGAGCACGCCGTTGCCCACGGGGGTGGAGTGGCGCAGAGCCACCTCGCTCAGGCCGTGGGTGACCGACTGGCACACGTAGTCGAAGTGCGGGGTGCCCCCGCGGATGACCGCGCCCAGAGCGATCACGGCGTCGTGCTTGCGGGCCAACTCCTGGGCGACCACCGGGATCTCGACCGCCCCGGCCACCTCCACCACGGCGGGCTCGGCCGCGCCCGAGGACCTCACCACGTCCAGGGCCCTGGTGAGCATCGGCTGGACCACGCCCGCGTTCCAGCGGGTCACGACGATGCCCACCGACATCCCCGAGGCGTCGACACCGCTGCGGTCGGGGCGTCCTTCACCACTCATGGGTTCCTGCTTTCTGTCCGAACGTGTTGTGCGGGCCCGGGCCGCCGCGCCCGCCGGGGGCGGCGCTGCGGCCGGGAACCCCCCGAGCGGGGCCTTCGGCGGCCGGTCGGCCGCGCCGGGAGGCCGGGGTCAGCGGACGACGCCGGTCAGGTCGTGGCCCATGCGGTCGCGCTTGGTGCGCAGGTAGTCGATGTTGTCCTCGGTGACGAAGGAGGGCATCGCCACCCGCTCCTTGACCCGCACCCCGTGGTGCTCCAGAGCCTCGGCCTTGGCGGGGTTGTTGGTCAGCAGCCGCACCGACGACACTCCCAGGTCGGCCAGGATCCGCGCCCCGGCGCCGAACTCGCGCGCGTCGGCGGGCAGGCCCAGTCGCAGGTTGGCGTCCACGGTGTCCGCCCCCTCGTCCTGGAGGCTGTAGGCGCTCAGCTTGTGCAGCAGGCCGATCCCCCGGCCCTCGTGGCCGCCCAGGTAGACGACCACCCCGCGCCCCTCCTCGGCGATGTCGGCCATGGCGGCGTCCAGCTGGGCGCCGCAGTCGCAGCGGTGGGAGCCGAACGCGTCGCCGGTGAGGCACTCCGAGTGCAGGCGCGCCAGGACGTCCGTGCCGTCGGTCAGGTCCCCGTACACCAGCGCGACGTGCTCGGCGCCGTCGGCGGCGCCCCGGTACCCGACCGCGCGCCACTGGCCGTACCTGTTGGGCATGCGCGTCTCGACCACGCGGGTGACCAGCGGCGGGTGGGCCTCGGCGTCGGTGAGCGCCTCGCCCAGGGCCTCCCGGTACGCGGCGAGCTGCTCGACCGAGACCAGTTTGAGGCCGTGCTCGTCGGCGAACGCGCGCAGTCGCGGCAGGCGGGCCATGGTGCCGTCGTCGTTGACGACCTCGGCGAGCACGCCCGCGGGACGCAGACCGGCCAGGCGGGCGAGGTCGACGGAGGCCTCGGTGTGTCCGCGCCGGGCCAGCACGCCGCCCGGGCGGGCGCGCAGCGGCAGGACGTGGCCGGGGCGTACGAAGTCGGCGGGGCTGCTGCCCTCCGCGGCCAGCAGGCGGATGGTCCGGGCCCGGTCGGCGGCGGAGATCCCCGTGGTGACGCCCTCGCGCGCGTCCACGGTGACCGTGTAGGCGGTGCGCAGGCTCTCCTCGTTGCGCGCGGTCATCAGCGGCAGGTCGAGGCGGTCCAGGTCCCCGCCCTCCAGGGGGACGCACACCACGCCGGAGGTGTGGCGGATCATGAACGCCAGGAGTTCGGGCGTGGCGAGCTCGGCGGCGAAGATGATGTCGCCCTCGTTCTCGCGGTCCTCGTCGTCCACCACCACGATGGCCCGCCCCGCGGCGAACTCGGCGATGGCCTCCTCGATCGGGTCGAGGACGACGGCCTGGTCGATCGGTGTCGTGGCCGGGGTGGGCTCGGTGACGGTCAAGGCCGCTCCCTGGGATGGGTCGTGGATGTGGGTGGTGTAGCGGGTGGCGGCCCGCCCTCGCGGGTCCGCCCCCTCGTGCCGTGCGCGGGCGCTCACACCCGCGGACGGACCGCCGCCATGGCGGTGATCCTCTCGACGTACTTGGCGATGACGTCCACCTCGATGTTCACGGTGGCGCCGGTGGCCAGGCCGCCCAGGGTGGTCGCCCGCAGGGTCTCGGGAATGAGGCTGACCTCGAAGAACTCCTGCTCGGCGCCGGGCTCGCTGACCGCGGAGACGGTGAGGCTGGTGCCGTCGACGGTGATCGAGCCCTTCTCGACCACGTACGGCGAGAGGTGTGCGGGCAGCCCGAAGCGCAGAACGTCCCAGTTGTCGCCGGGATTCCGGGAGACCAGGGCGGCGGTGCCGTCGACGTGGCCCTGGACGATGTGGCCGCCCAGGCGGCCGTCGGCGCGGGCGGCGCGTTCGAGGTTGACGGGGGAGCCCGGGACCAGGCCGCCGAGGTTGGAGCGGTCCAGCGACTCCTTCATGACGTCGGCGGTGAAGGTGCCCTCGCCCCGGTCGACGACGGTCAGGCACACGCCGTTGACCGCGATGGAGTCGCCGTGTCCGGCGTCCGAGCTGACCAGGGGGCCTCGGACGGTGAGCAGCGCGGCCTCACCCGTGGTGCCCGCGGCCTGGATGGAGACGACCTCGCCGAGTTCCTCGACGATTCCGGTGAACACGTCCTTGTCTTCCCTTCGCCTGGTGGCTCCGGGGTGAGGGGACGCGTGGAGAAGGGTCCACGAACAGGACGGCACTGGGGCCGCGCGTCAGCGGACGCGGGCGGCGAGGGGCCGTCCCGACACGTACTGCCTCCCATCCGGACTTTCACCGTCGGTACCGGAATTCCACCGGTTCAACCGGCCGATGGACTCGGCCGGGTCGCGGACTGTCACCGCCGGTTCGGAATTACACCGACCCCGGAGCACGTGTTGAACTTGCTGCTAGGGATCCTAACCCCTCGTCAACAGGAGCACCTAGACGGTGTGACGCGAATCATTCGGCCCCGCCGCCGTCGGCGGAGACGGCGCGCGCTCGGGCGGGCGGCCCCGGCGGGCGTGTCGCCGCGGCCGTGCGTCCCGCCCGCTCAGGGGGTTTCGGCCGCGGTTTCGGGCCGGGCGGCCAGACCGCTGCGGACGAAGGCCTCCGGGGCCAGGAAGGAGGCCCAGAAGGTGATCGCGCCGTAGGCGACGAAGGACACGGCGGCGTCGGCGAGCCCGGTCAGGTGGCCGAAGAGCACGCTCACGAACACCTGCACCAGCACGATCACCGAGACGCCGAGGACGAAGCGGGCGGCCCGGGAGGCCAGGGTGCCCGCGGCGCTGTACCAGCCGCGCCGGGCGAGCAGGGTGAAGCCCACGAGTCCGCCGAGCAGGGTTCCGGCCACCGTGTACAGGCCGGTGAGGGTCTCGGCGGCCGGGTCGGCGGGGACGGCGCCGATCCACTCCTCGGGGACCGTCCAGTCGCCGCGCACCAGCAGCTGCCACAGGGTGGCCGCCAGGCAGGGCAGCAGGGCGGCGGCCAGGGCGTAGCCCACCCAGCGGGCGGTGCCCAGACCCAGCCACCAGGCGGTGACGCGCTCCTCCCAGCGCAGGACCGCCCACAGCAGTGCGGCACCCACCAGCAGCCCGGCCACGACGTCGCTGACGAAGTGCGCGCCCAGGTAGATCCGCGAGAGCGAGACGAGTGCGATGACGGCGGCCGCCGCCCACAGCACGGCGCGGCGGCCGGACCTGATCCCGAGATAGCCCCAGGTGACGGTGGCGCCCTGGGTGTGCCCGGAGGGGATCCCGAAGCTGTCCGAACTCGTGTGGGCCGTGACCCGGGCGTCGAACCAGGGCGGCCGGGCACCGTAGAGCACGGACTTGAACAGCTGGTTGACCACTCCGGAGGAGGCCACCACGACGAACAGGCGCGCACCCAGGCCGGGGTTGACGCACCAGAAGACCAGGGTGAGGGCGAGGATGACGAGGGTGTGGGAGCCCAGGTGGGTAACCAGGCCCAGCGGGTGGGCGAGCCAGTCCCCCAGGCCCTGGAGCCAGAGGATGGGGACGGTCTCCGCCTCCCACAGCGCGTCCATGGCCAGGTGCTCGACGGTCCAAGCGTTCAACGCGTACTCCCGGGGGTCCGCGCCTGGCAACGCGCTCACGCCGCGCCGCTCCCCCACGCGCACGAAGGCGGAGGGGAAGACGGAGCCGCGACCAAGCGAGATTCACGACTACGAGTCGCACAGCATAGGGGGAGGCACCGGACGGGGCCAGCGGAGGGCGGAACCGTGTCGCGATCGTTGCGCAGACGGACGTTCGGTGACGGCGGGGTCAGGGCTTCGCGGAGGCCCCTGCGGCGAGGGCGCGCAGGGACTCCACGGCCTTGGCCGGGTCCTGGGCCCCGTAGACGGCCGAACCGGCGACGAAGACGTCGGCTCCGGCCTCGGCGGCCCGCTCGATGGTCTCGTCGCTGACGCCGCCGTCGACCTGGAGCCAGACGGAGGCCTCGCGGCTGTCGAGGATCTCACGGGCGCGGCGGATCTTGGGCAGGACCACGTCGAGGAACTTCTGTCCGCCGAATCCGGGCTCGACGGTCATGAGCAGGAGCATGTCCATCTCGCCGACGAGGTCGGCGTAGGGATCGACGGCCTCGGCGGGGTTGAGGGCCAGGCCCGCGCGGGCGCCCAGACGGCGGATCTCGCGCAGCGTGCGCACGGGGGCCCCGGCGGCCTTGGCGTGGATGGTGACGCTGCCCGCGCCCGCCTCGGCGTAGGCCGGGGCCCAGCGGTCGGGCTCCTCGATCATCAGGTGGCAGTCCAGGGGGGTGTCGGTGGCCTTGAGCAGGGACTCCACGATGGGCAGGCCGAGCGTCAGGTTCGGGACGAAGTGGTTGTCCATGACGTCGACGTGGAGCCAGTCGGCGGACGGGGACACGGCGGCCGCTTCGTCGGCGAGGTGCGCGAAGTCGGCGCTCAGGATGCTGGGTGAGATCTGGATGGCCACGCGTGCAGTGTAGCCACGGCGAGCGGGGTCGGGTGGTCCGGGTGCGGGGCCCGGAACTGCGGGGACGCGGGGGGGGACGCGGAGAAACGGTTTCTCTCCCCCCCATCACGCGGGGATGGCTCTGCGGCGGATCTTTACGACGTAGATTACAAATCGCCCTTTTCGGACACGGGACTGGCCGAGAGGAGTGGGGGGAGGGCGCCCGCGCGCACCGGAAACGGCCCCCGGGGAGGTGGGGCCCGTGCCAGGTGCCGTGGCGGGCGCCCGCGCGCAAGAGCGGCCGGGAGGGTGGGAGATCCGTGAGCGAGGACACCGCGACGGGACTGGGCGTGGTCTGCGAGCACGCCCGCGACATCCGCGACCGGCTGGAACGGGTGCCCGGCGGACCCGCGCTGGTCGACGCGGTGCTCGGGGCCGCACACGGCGGCGGGGACGCGTCGGCGGAGCTGGCCCGGCTCCAGGAGGCCCTGGTCGCCCTCGACGGGCACGGGCTGGCCGCCCACGCCGACGGCGTGCACCGGGTGGGGTCCGGGGGCGCGGGGGTGGCCGGGGTCGGGCTGCCCCGCCCCGCCTTCGCCCTGTACGGGTGCCCCCAGGGCCGGTGCGCGCGCACGTGGGAGCCCACACCGGCCGAGGACGTGCCGGTCTGCCTGGTCAGCGGCGCCTCCCTGCGCCCGCCACGAGGGCGGTAGGCGGTGGGCGACCTGTGGGCGGAACTGGGCCGCAGGCTCACCGAGCGGTGGGGCAGCGCCCTCGCGCTGCCCGGCGCCCTCTACCTGGCCGTCGCCACCGCCGCGTACGCCCTCGGATGGTCCGGGGCGTGGGACGTGGGACACCTGGCCGAGCGGGTCACCGGCTGGGCCGCGGACCCGCGCGTGGACACCCTCGGCGGCCAGGCCCTGGTGCTGGCCGCCGTGCTGGCCGGGAGCACCGCCGTGGGCCTGGTCGCCCGGGGGCTGGGCTGGCTGGTCGAGCGCCTGTGGACGGCCGCGGACTGGGAGCGGTGGCCGCCGCCGCTGCGCGGCTGGACCGGGCGGTGGGTGCGGTCGCGCCGCGCGAGGTGGGACCGGTTGCGCGGGGAGGTCGAGCGGGCGCGGCGCGGGGGCGGGGAGGAGGCGTTCGCGGAGGCCTACGACCGCATGGCGCGGCTCTCCCCCGAGCGGCCGGAGCGCCCCACCTGGTGCGGTGACCGGATCGGGGCCGTGCGCACGCGGCTGGCCCGCGACCACCGCGCGGACCTGGCCGTGCTGTGGCCGCACCTGTGGCTGGTCTTGCCGGAGGAGGAGCGCGTGGAGGTCACCGGGGCCCGCGAGGACCTGGCCCGCGCCACCGGGCTGACGGCGTGGGCGCTGCTGTACCTGCCGCTGACCGTGTGGTGGTGGCCCGCCGTGCTCGTCGCGGCCGCCGTGGCGGGGATCGCGTGGGTGCGGGCCCGGTCGGCGGCCGGAACCTACGCCACGCTGGTGGAGGCCGTCGTGCGCCTGCACGCGGTGGAGCTGGCCGACCGCGCGGGGGTGGCGCACGACGGGTCGTTCAGCGGGGAGCTGGGCGAGCGGCTGACCCTGCGCCTGCGCGCGAGCATGCCGCCGGTGCCCGCGCCCTCACCCCCGCCCCGGCCGGACGGCGGCGCCTGAACACCGCGCGGGCGCCCCCGGACGGGTCGCGGACGGCCCCGGGCGGGCTCAGGTCTGCTCGGACCTGCGCAGCAGCGCCAGGAACATCGCGTCGGTCCCGTGCACGTGCGGCCAGAACTGGGCGTACCTTCCCTCCGGACCGGCCGCGAGGTCGGGTACCCCGTCCAGGTAGTCGGCGGCGCGCAGCAGCGTGAGGTCGTCGCGCTCGGAGAGCACCCCGCGCACGATCCCGTCGGTCTCGTCCAGGTGCGGCGAGCACGTGACGTAGGCGACCACACCGCCGGGGCGCACGGCCTCGACCGCGCTCACCAGCAGGTCGTGCTGGAGCGGCGCCAGATCGGCGGCCGACCTCTCGGTGCGCCGCCAGCGCGACTCCGGGCGTCGGCGCAGCGCGCCCAGGCCCGTGCACGGCGCGTCCACCAGCACCCGGTCGAAGGCCCCCGGACGCCAGGCGGGCCTGGTCCCGTCGGCGACCACGACCCGGCCCGCGTCGCGCGGGGAGCGGCGCACCGCACCGGCCACCAGCCCGGCCCGCGCGGGCTGCACCTCGCCGGCCAGCAGGCGGGCGTCGCGCTGCCCGGCCAGGGACGCCAGCAGACCGGCCTTGCCACCCGGCCCCGCGCACATGTCGAGCCAGCGCGCGTCGTCGCCGTGGGCGTCCACCCTGGTCAGGGCGAGGGCGACCAGCTGGCTGGCCTCGTCCTGCACCGCGGCCCGGTTCTGGTGCACCTCGCGGATCGCCGCCGGGTCGCCCTCGGGCAGGTAGGCGGCGAACGGCGAGTAGCGGGCCTCCTCGGCGCCGGAGGCCACCAGGTCGGCGACGGTGGCGCGGCCCGGCTTGGCCACGAGGGTCACCCGGGGGCGCTCGTTGTGCGCGGCGAGCAGGCGCTCGGTCTCGACCAGCCCGCCGGCGGACCGCTCCCCCAGTGCCCGGGCCAGCTCCTTGACGATCCAGCGCGGGTGGCTGTGCACGACCGACAGGTACCCGCTGGGGTCGGTGGCGCGGTCGGGGGCGACCACGGCCGTCCACGCGTCCAGGTCGCGGGCGGACACCTTGCGCAGGACGGCGTTGACGAACCGGCCGCGGTGGTGGCCCACCACCCTGCGCGCCAGGTCCACGGTGGCGCTGACCGCGGCGTGCGGCGGGATCTTGGTGGACAGCAGCTGGTGGGCGCCCAGGCGCAGCAGCGGCAGCGCCTCGGTGTCCACGGAGGCGAGCGTGCGGTCCACGCAGGCCTCCAGGATCGCGTCGTAGGTGCCCTGGAGGCGCAGGGTCCCGTAGGTCAGCTCGGTGGCCAGGGCCGCGTCGCGGCCGCTGATGCCGCGTTCGCTGAGCAGGGCGGGCAGCAACAGGTTGGCGTAGGCGTCGCGCTGGCCGACCGCGCGCAGCACGTCGTAGGCGACGCGGCGGGAGGGGTCGCGGGGCGGGGACTGTCCGTCCCCGCCCCGGCCGCCGCCCTGCGCGGGCTTCCCGCCGCGGCGGGGACGGCGGTACGGGGATCGGGACTGCTCGCTCAACGTGTGCTGCCTCAACAAACCGGGGACGGGACAGGCGGGCTCAGCCGCCAGGTCGAGACTACGGCAGCTCAGCGCCCCAGGCGGTCCTCGTCGCCGGGACGCACGCCGCGCGCCCAGTCGACCGCGGCCATGGCGCGCTTGCCCTGCGGCTGCACCTCGCCCAGGACGACCGGGTGGGTGGCGGTCCCGACCAGGACCCGCTTCTTGTCGGCGTGCAGCTGGCCGGGGTCGAGCGCGGGTGTGTCGGCGTCGGTGAGGGGGGTGACCGGACCCACCTTGAGGCGGCCGCCGCGGAAGGTGGTCCAGGCGCCCGGGGCGGGGGTGCAGGCGCGGGCCGTGCGGTCCACGCGCAGGGCGGGGGCGGTGAAGTCGAGTTCGGCGTCCTCGGGGGTGAGCTTGGAGGCGTAGGAGACGCCGTCGGCGGGCTGCTCGACCGGGCTGAGCCGGTCGGCGGCGATGCCGTCGACCGTGCGCACGAGGAGTTCGGCGCCGGAGACGGAGAGCCGTTCCAGGAGTTCGCCGCTGGTGTCGGTGGGGCGCACGGTCTCGGTGAGGGTGCCGTAGACGGGACCGGCGTCGAGTTCCTTGACGATCCGGAAGGTGGACGCGCCGGTGATGTCGTCGCCGTGCAGGACCGCGTGCTGGACGGGGGCGGCGCCACGCCAGGCGGGCAGCAGGGAGAAGTGCAGGTTGACCCAGCCGTGGCGGGGGATGTCGAGCGCGGACTGGGGCAGCAGGGCTCCGTAGGCGACGACGGGGCAGCAGTCGGGGGCGATCCGCGCCAAGCGCTCCAGGAACTCGGGATCACCCGCCTTGGCGGGTTTGAGGACCTCGATGCCCTCGCTCGCGGCGAGTTCTCCGACCGGGCTGGCGGAGACCTTCCGGCCGCGCCCGGAGCGGGCGTCGGGGCGGGTGACCACGGCGGCGACATCGTGGCCGGAGTCGATCAGTGCGCGCAGGGACGGTACCGCCACCTGCGGTGTTCCGGCAAAGACAAGCTTCAACGTGGGTTCCCCTCCACCGCGGTCTGTCGGTTCCCCAGTTCTACCAGTGGCGCCGGGCCGCGCCGCCCGGTGCGCGGGGCGGTGTCGCACGGTTCTGGTAGACAGAAGAGGATGACAGCGCAGCCCGGTCAGCCCGACGGGGTCCTCTTCGACCTTCCGGAGCAGGAGAAGGCCACGGCTCGGGCGGCAAGCAGATCCCGCCGCCCGGCCCCACGCGGGCCCGCCGAGCGGCTGCCCGTCGCGCGCGTGGTCGTGGACACCCCGCTGCCCCACCTGGACCGGTACTTCGACTACCGGGTGCCCGCCGACATGGACGAGGCGGCGGTGCCCGGCTGCCGGGTGAAGGTGCGGTTCAACAACCGCCAGCTGGGGGGGTTCCTGGCCGAGCGGGTGGAGACCTCGGAGTTCTCGGGGCAGCTGGCGTACCTGGAGGCGGTCGTCTCCCCCGAGCCCGTGCTCACCCCCGAGATCCTGGGGCTGGCCCGCGCGGTCGCCGACCGCTACGCGGGCACGCTGAGCGACGTGCTGCGGTTGGCGGTGCCGCCCCGCCACGCCCGCGTGGAGAAGGAGGCGGCGAAGGCCGCGGCGAAGTCGGGGGCCGACGCGTCCGCGGAGACAGCAGGGTCCGGCGCGGATCCCGGGACGGCGGCGACCGGGACGGACCCGAACGACCCTCCGCCAGGGTCGGCCCCCGACGCCGAGCCGGACACCGCTGACGCCCCGCGGGTGTCCGTAACCGTGGCGGACGTGGCCCCCGGGGTGACAGCGACACAGGTGGCAGCGACACAGGATGTCACCGAGGCGAATCCCGGTCCCGAACCCGGCCCCTGGGCGGACTACCCCGAGGGCCCCTCGTTCCTGCGCGCGCTGCGCGCGGGCCAGCCCGCCCGTGCGGTGTGGAACGCCCTGCCCGGCACCGACTGGGCGGACGCGGTGGCGGTCGCCGCCGGGGAGACCCTGGCCGCCGGGCGCGGCACCGTGGTCGTGGTGCCCGACGGCCGCGACGTGCAGGCCGTCGACCACGCCCTGGAACAGCGCCTGGGCGAGGGCCGGTACGTGGCGCTCACCGCCGACCTCGGACCGGCCGAGCGCTACCGGCGCTGGCTCTCGGTACTGCGCGGCGGGGTCCGGGTCGTGGTCGGCACGCGCGCGGCGGTGTTCGCGCCCGTGCGGGACCTGGGGCTGGTGGTGCTGTGGGACGACGGCGACGACGTGCACGCCGATCCGCACGCCCCCTACCCGCACTCGCGCACGGTGCTGTCGATGCGCGCGCACCGGGCCGGGGCCGGTGCCCTGATCGGCGGGCACACGCGCACCACCGACGCCCAGCTGCTGGTGGAGTCGGGGTGGGCGCACCCGCTGGCCGCCGACCGGGCGACCCTGCGCCGCCGCGCGCCCGTGGTCCGGGCGGCCGGGGACGACCGGGAGCTGGCCCGCGACGAGGCGGCGCGGTCGGCGCGGATGCCGAGCGTGGCCCTGCGCGCGGCCCGCGAGGCCGCCCGGACCGGTCCGGTGCTCTTCCAGGTTCCGCGCCGGGGCTACCTCAACACACTGGCCTGCGCCGGGTGCCGCGAACCCGCGCGCTGTGACTCCTGCCGGGGCCCGCTGGCCGTGCGCGGTTCGCACGCCATGCCCTCGTGCGGCTGGTGCGGCCGGGTCGCCGGTCAGTGGGCGTGCCCGGAGTGCGGCGTCACCCGCATGCGCGCCGTGGTGGTGGGCGCCCGCCGCACCGCCGAGGAGCTGGGCCGCGCGTTCCCCTCGCTGACCGTGCGCACCTCGGGCCGCGAGGACGTGCTGTCGCGGGTGGCGGACGCGCCGTCGCTGGTGGTGGCCACCCCGGGGGCCGAACCGGTGGCCGAGAACGGGTACGCGGCGGCGGTCCTGCTGGACGGCTGGGCGCTGCTGAACCGGATGGACCTGCGCGCCTCGGAGGAGGCGCTGCGGCGCTGGTTGAACGCGGGGGCCCTGGTGCGGCCGGGCGGCACGGTGGTGGTGTCGGCCGACGCCTCGCTACCGGTGGTGCAGTCGTTCGTGCGGTGGGACCCGGCGGGCTTCGCCGAGCGCGAGCTGGCCGAGCGCCGCGAACTGGGGTTCCCTCCCGCGGTGGCGATGGCCTCGGTCACCGGCGCCCCCGAACACGTGCGCGAGCTGCTCGACCAGATCGAGCTGCCCGAGGGCACCGAGCTCCTGGGGCCGGTGCCGGTGGGTGCGGACCGGACGGTCGGCCCGGACGGCACCCACCCCACGGAGCGCGCGCTGCTGCGGGTGCCCCGGGGCGGGGTGGGCGCGCTGTCCCGGTCGCTCAAGGTGGCGGCCTCGGCGCGCAGCGCGCGCCGCGACGAGCACCTGGCGCAGGTGCGGATGGACCCGCTGCACGTGGTCTAGCCGTGACCGGCCGGAAGTGTTCCCGGTGTGACTCAAGTGGCCCTGGCCTGCGCGGTGTGGGGGCGGCTCAGCGGCCGTACTCCGCGCGGTACAGGTCGCGCAGCGCGGCCACCTCCGCCGCGTGGTGGATGACCTCCCGGTTGACGTGGAGCACGAGGGCGACCATCGGGAAGTCCTCCCACTGGGGCGCCTCGGCGCCGCGCACCGGCGCGGCCAGGCCGCTCTCGTCCAACTCCTGGACGTGCGCGGTCCAGGCCGTGTAGGCGTGGCGCAGCCGCTGCCGGGCCTCGGCGGCGGTCGCGGGCCAGTCGGCGTTCTCCCGCGTGGCGGTGCGGTCGCCGAAGTGCCAGTTGACGCGGGTCTCCAGGACCTCGACGACGATGTGCCCGAGCCGCCAGGCGATGGTGGTCACCGGCGGCGGTTCGGGTTCGGGGACGGCCGTGTCGGGCCGGTGGCGCCCGTCCGGTCCCTCGCGCACGGTCCAGGCGCCGGGCACCGGCACCCAGTGGAACTCCTCGTCGGTGAGCCCCTCCAGGCGGGGCCACAGGGAGAAGTCCCAGTAGAACCGCAACTGCGCCAGAACCTCTCCGGTCCAGTTCACCGCCACCTGCGAACACCCCCTCCGCGGCCGGGCGCGCGGCCCAGCCCGGCGAGGACGCCGGTTCCCGGGTCGGGCACGTCCTCGTCCGGGTAGGGCCACCACCGCAGGTCGGCCACCCCCGGTTCGATCGGCTGGAAGGGGGCGAAGGCGCGCTCCACCGCGGCGCGGGGCGCCGGGGAGGTGAGCGCGAGATAGCCGCCCCCGCGCATGAGGGCGTGCAGGCCGTCGATCCCGGCGGGCGGGTCGTCCGCGGTGAAGGGGCGGGTCATCAGAACGGCGACGGGCTCGTCGAAGTCGACGAGCCCGGAGGTGCCGAGGCGGCGCAGGAGCGTGTCCGTGCCGGATCCGTCGCCGGAGAGCACGGAGGCCCCGGCGGTGGAGAGCATGCCCGCCGCGCCGTGCGGGGCGACGTGGACGACCGAGGCGTCGGGGGCGGCGGCGTGCACCCGCTCGGCGGTCCCGGGCACCGGGCACCCCCAGTCGACGAACTGGCGCACGCCCGCGTCGGCGGACAGGTAGTCGACCGCGCGCCCCAGGAAGGCCTGGTGCAGGCGGGTGTGCTCGGCGTGCCGCGGGTCGGGACGCTCGCCCGTGCGGGAGCCGAGGTCGACCACACCGGACCGTTGGCCGGGGACGGGCACGGCCCCGCGCCCGCGGAACACGGCCGTGAGCCGACCTGTCTTGGGCCCTCGGACGTTGGTCACGTTCACGCTCCCCCAGCCGGTTCGCTCGCGGGAGGCAGACGCTCGGCGGGGCGGGCCGGTCGGGCCCGGACAGCGTCGCGCCATGCCGTCAGGGCCCGATGGTACCCCCTGCGAAAGTGACCCTCGGCACACACATGGGTGTTATGTACCCTATTTCGCCCTTTGGGGCCTCCTGAGTCGCAAGTGTTTCTGGTGAACGCACCCGGCTCCGCGGACGGAGGGGGAGCGTCACGCCCCGCTCCCCCGCGATTCCAGCAGGTCACCGCTCTGCGCCCTCGGGAAGGCCTTCCGACACGGCCGGACAGTCCCAAAAAGCACACTTCCGTCCGTTTCCTGGGAAACGGCCCCGTCCGGCGACAGAGGCTCCCCATCCGGCCACCGGACACCCGTCCCGAGACGCTGACCCGTGGTGGAAGGGCCCGACCCTCCACCACGGAAACCGCCCCCCGTCGGAGGGGCACTCGTCAGGCCCCCCTCGCGCTACCGGTCGGCGCTCAGCAACCGGGACAGGGCATGGCGCCGATCCTGCGGTCCCGATGGGACGCGGCACCGGACAGATCGAGCTCAAAGCGGCGCGGGTCACCGACCGGATTGCCATGCGCGTCCAGCCGCCAGGCGGCCAGGTGGTCGACGTTGGCGTCGACACCTACCACCCCGTGGATCAGGGCCGCTTCCATGAAGATGGCCGGAGCACCCCGGTGGGTCCGGGACGCGGTCGCGTACCGCCTGCCCCGGCCGGTGTCGTGATGGATGCTTTCCAAGGTGCGAGGGGTCGCGGCCTACGACCAGGGCCGAGACGGCGCCCTCGCCGTCGGAGTGGACGCGGTGGACGTCGGTGAGCCGGACGGCCTCGCCGTCGGCGTCCGGGGCGGTGGCCGCCCCGTTCGCGCCGCTCACCGGTCGCCCCTGCGGGCCAGGGCGATCAGCGCGACGAGCGAGACCAGCGCCGTGAGCCCGAAGGCCGAACCGATCAGCGTGTGACCGAGCAGGGACAGGGTGCCGTTGGCCGCGGCGGACCCGGCGAAGACGACGCCGAGCAGGACCAGGAGGGCTCTGCGGGCGGGTGTGCGCCGGGGCCGGGAGGGCGCCGGTGGCGGCTGCGGAACGGAGGTCGACGGAGCTCCGGCGGTCGGGGCGTCGATGCGATAGGGGTCGTCGGACACGGCTGCTCCCGGGGTTCGGTGGGTGGCTGGACACGGCCGGTGTACCGTCCGCCGTGTCGTCTCCGACGCTACAAAGGCGCGGCCCGCCGAAACATCCCGCTCACCCGCCGACCCCTGCTACAGCCAGCTGTAGCAGCGCCGACCCGAACCCCTCTGAACGGCCTCGACACGCGCTCCCGAACGCGCCCCCGCCGCCACGGCGAGCGCCCCGCGACCGCACCGCCGCCGGGGTCCGGCGGGTCGGCTCCTTCCGCGGCTCCCGTCAGAGCACCCGCGCGGGGGCGGGCACCGGGGCGAGGCGGCCGTCGCGGTCGGCGTACTCCCAGCGCGGTCCGCGGGCCACGAGTTCGGCGACCGCGCCGACGAGGCGGTCCACGTGCTCCCGCGTGGTGCCCACCCCCAGGCTCGCCCGCACCGCCTGGGCGTGGCCCCGGGGCAGCAGGTGCCGGGTGAGCGGGTGGGCGCAGAACAGGCCGTCGCGCACCCCGATCCCGTACTCGGCGGACAGGGAGGCGGCCAGCAGGTCGGCGGGCAGGCCGTCCACGGTGAACGACACGATGCCCACCCGCGGGTGCTCCCCGCCCCAGAGGGTCAGCTCGGTGACGCCGTCGATCTCGGCCAGCCCCGCGCGCAGCCGCTCCAGCAGCGCCGACTCGCGGACGTGCAGGAGTTCCTGGGTGTCGGGGGCGAGGGCGTCGCAGGCGGCGGCCAGCGCCACGGCGCCCAGCACGTTGGGGCTGCCCGCCTCGTGCCGCGCGGGCAGGTCGTTCCACACCACGTCGTGCTCGGTGACCAGCCGCGTGGCCCCGCCGCCGGACAGGTAGGGCGTGGCCTCGCGCAGCCAGTCGGCGCGACCGGCCAGCACCCCGGAGCCGAAGGGGGCGTAGAGCTTGTGGGCGGACAGGGCGACGTAGTCGGCGCCGGTCGCCTCCAGGCTGAAGGGCAGGTGCGGCACGTACTGGGCGGCGTCCACGACCACGCGCGCGTCCTCGGCGTGGGCGGCCTCCACCAGTTCCTCCACCGGCCAGATCTCGCCGGTGACGTTGGAGGCGGCGGTCACGCACAGCAGGCGCGGGCCCTCGGGGGCCCCGCGCAGCGCGGAGCGTGCGGCCTCCACCGCGTCCTCCGGGGAGGCGGGCAGCGGCAGGCGCACCACCCGACCGGCCCGGGCGGCGGGGTGCTCCCAGGGCAGCAGGCTGGCGTGGTGCTCGGACTCGAACACGACCACCGTGCAGCCCTCGGGCACCGAACGGGCCAGCAGGTTGAGGGCGTCGGTGGTGCCGCGCACGAACACCACGGCGTCGGCGGGCTGTGAGCGCACGCCCACGAAGCGGGCGACGCTGCGGCGGGCGCGCTCGTAGGCGTCGGTGCTGACCTGGGAGTGGTGGCCCGCGCCGCGGTGCACGCTGGCGTAGTAGGGCAGCGCCGCGGACAGGGCCTCGGCCACCGGGGTCAGACACGGGGCGCTGGCCGCGTAGTCGAAGTTGGCGTACTCGACGCGTTCGCCGGTGACCAGGGGGACGCCCTCGTCGGAGGTGACGACGGTGCACGCGCCGGGGTCGGCCGGGGGCGCGGTGCGACGGACGGCGTGGACGGAAACGGCAGTGGTCATGAAGGCACCTCTCCTACGGGTCGTGGGACCCGCGGAGATGTCACTCCGGCAACGCCTCAGGGGTCCGCGCTTGTCCGACACGGTCGTGTCGGGACCTGGTCCTCACCCGGGGCACCCCACCGCGGTAGGAGGGTTGCCGACCAGCTAGCCGGGGCTTGACGCTGGTACTCGTGACCTGCGAGGCAGATTAACACAGCCGTCCGGCGCGCGGCAGGGGAACGGGGTGTGGCCCGGACCACCGCCCCGCTTGACAGCGGTGCGCGCGGTGGGGACATACTTGTGCCTGCCTGCCCTCACGCCGCGGGTGTCCGGTTTCCCCCGGCCGCCCTCCAGGCGCGAGACTCCAGAGCATCGGAGTTTTCGCGTGCCCGTGAGCGAGAGGTGTCCACCTTGTACGGCGACGACCGTATCCAGCAGGTCCTGCGCAATCCCAGGGTCGTCCTGGTGTCCGGCTACGCCCGTCTCCCCGACTCGGTGGCGAGCCACTCCCAGTACCAGCGGCTCGGCGTCGTGCTGGCCGTGGACACCGCCGACGGGCGCGTCGTCGCCGCGGACACCACCCTGCTCACCGAGCTGGCCAGGGACTTCTTCCGCGCCCTGGTCGAGGGGGCGTCGGTGACCGAGGACGTCGCCGAGCTGGTGCGGCGGGTACAGACCCGCTACGCGGGCCAGTCCGGCGCCGCGCTGACCACCGCCCTCCGCCGCTGCCTGGAGACCTACGGCCAGCTGCGGGAGGGCGACCAGTTGCCCGGAGCCCCCGAGGACGGGGAGGAGGCGCTGTCGTGACCGACGACCTTTCCGGAAACGGGGCACGCACCGAAGCCGGAACCGGAGCCAGGGCCGAAACCGGGGCCGGGCCCCGGTCTGGGACCGAGGCCGGGCCCGAGACCGGAGCCGGAGCCGCGACCGGAGCCGGAGCCGCGACCGGAAGCGGGCACCGGACCGCGCCGCTGCCGCTGGCGGGCGTACGCGTCGCCGACCTGTCCCGCGTGCTGGCGGGCCCCTACGCCACCATGCTGCTCGCCGACATGGGCGCCGAGGTGGTCAAGGTGGAACAGCCCGGACGCGGCGACGACACCCGCTCCTGGGGTCCGCCCTGGGCCGGGGAGGCCGGGACCGAGGGGCACGGTGAGGCCGCCTACTTCCTGTCGGTGAACCGCAACAAGCGCAGCCTGGCCGTGGACCTGAAGGACCCTGAGGGCCTGGCCGCGGTACAGGAGCTGTGCGCGGCCTCCGACGTGGTCATCCAGAACTTCCGGCCCGGGGTGATCGACCGACTCGGGCTCGGCTACGAGTCGGTCAGCGCCCGCAACCCGGCCGTCGTGTACTGCTCGGTGAGCGGTTTCGGGCCCGAGCACGAGCCCGCGACGCGCCCCGGCTTCGACATCGTGGTGCAGGCCGAGAGCGGGCTCATGGCCACCACCGGGCCCGCCGGAGGACCGGCCAGCAAGGTGGGCGTGGCCCTGACCGACGTGCTCACCGGGCTCAACGCCGCCGTGGGCGTTCTGGGCGCGCTCATGCGGGCCCGCGTCACCGGGCGCGGGGAGAACATCAGCGTGTCGCTGATCAACTCCACCCTCTCCGGCCTGGTCAACATCACCCAGCAGGCGCTGGTGACGGGGACCGAGCCCGCCCGGGTCGGCAACGCGCACACCACGATCGTGCCCTACCAGGCCTTTCCGACGGCGGACGCCGAGATCGTCGTCGCCGCCGGGAACGACGCCCTGTACCAGCGTCTGTGCGCGGCCCTGGACCGCCCCGACCTGGGCGCGGACCCGCGCTACGCCACCAATCCCGGCCGGGTGGCGCACCGGGAGGAGCTGGTCGGCGAACTGTCGGCGACCCTGCGCTCCCGGCCCGCCGACCACTGGATGGAGCTGCTGGTGGGGGCCGGGGTGCCTGTGGGGCGGGTGCGCGGGGTGCTCGACGCGCTGCGCACCGCCGACGCCAGCGGCGACGACGTCCTGCGCACCGTGAAGCACCCCACCGCCGGGCTGCTCGAACAGGTCCGCGCGGGGTTCCGCCTGGAGGGCACCCCGCCACCGCTCACCGCGCCGCCGCTGCTGGGGCAGCACTCCCGGCAGGTCCTGGCCGAACTCGGCGTCGACGGGGCCAGCGTGGACGCGATGGTCGCGCGCGGCGCCGTCCAGCAGCCCGACCTGCCCTGACACCTCAGCGGGTCACGCACCGGATCCACCCGGCCGCATCGGCCGTCAGCACCACGAAGGGACACCCGACCATGAGCGACTCCCGCAAGCCCGCCGCCCCGGACCCGCGCGACTTCCTGGCCGTGGACGCCGACCTGTCCGACACCGAGCGCGACGTCCGCGACGCCGTGCGCGACTTCGCCGCGCGCGAGCTGGCGCCGAACGTGGCCGAGTGGTTCGACGCGGGAACCCTGCCCGACCCGCGCGGGCTGGCCCGGGCCTTCGGCTCCCTCGGGGTGCTGGGCATGCACCTGGAGGGGTACGGCTGCGGCGGCTCCAGCGCGGTCGCCTACGGCCTGGCCTGCCGCGAGCTGGAGGCCGTGGACTCGGGCCTGCGCAGCTTCGTGTCGGTGCAGGGCTCGCTGGCGATGGCGGCCATCCACAAGTTCGGCTCCGAGGAGCAGAAGGAGGCGTGGCTGCCGCGCATGGCCGCCGGTGAGGCGATCGGCTGCTTCGGCCTGACCGAGCCCGACTCCGGCTCCGACCCGGGCTCGATGCGCACCCGCGCCCGCAGGGACGGGGCGGACTGGGTGCTCGACGGCACCAAGATGTGGATCACCAACGGCTCGGTCGCCGACGTGGCCGTGGTGTGGGCCGCCACCGACGAGGGCGTGCGCGGGTTCGTGGTGCCCACCGACACGCCCGGCTTCTCGGCCAACGTCATCCACCGCAAGCTGTCGCTGCGCGCGTCCATCACCTCCGAACTGGTGCTGGAGGGCGTACGGCTGCCCGCAGACGCGGTCCTGCCCGGGTCCCGCGGTCTGGGCTCGCCGTTGTCGTGCCTGAACGAGGCCCGCTACGGCATCGTGTGGGGCGCGGCCGGCGCCGCGCGCGCCTGCTACGAGGCGGCTCTGGAGTACGCGCTGAGCCGCGAGCAGTTCGGTCGGCCGATCGCCGGGTTCCAGCTGACCCAGCGCAAGCTCGCCGACATGGTGGTGGACGTCAACCAGGCGGCCATGACCGCGCTGCGGATCGGGCGCCTGAAGGACGAGGGCCGCTGCCACCACAACCACGTGAGCTTCGGCAAGCTCTCGTGCGTGGCCGCCGCCCAGCGGGTGGCGGCGGCGGCGCGCTCGGTGCACGGCGCCAACGGCATCACCCTGGAGTACCCGGTGATGCGGCACATGGTGAACCTGGAGACGGTCGCCACCTACGAGGGCACCGAGGAGATCCACGCGCTCAGCATCGGCCAGTCGGTGACGGGGATCTCCGCCTTCCGCTGACCGTACCCCTGCGGACCCTCCGCTTCGGTCCGTGTCCGGGCCGGTCAGGGGGACTCGCCGCGGGATGTGCGCCTCCCCCGGTGCCGCCGGGTGCGCGCAGCCACCAGAATGGGGAGCAGCCGAGCGAGGGAGTTGCCGAGATGGGGAACGAGCCGACGAAGCGGTTCGAGATGACGGGGCTGCGGCGGACCGCCAACGCCGTCGTCAGCGGCTTCGTCAAGTACGGGGTGTGCCTGCCCGAGTTGCACCTGCTCACCACGCGTGGGCGCAAGTCGGGCTTCCTGCGCACCATCCCGCTCAGTGTGCTGGACAGCGACCGCGGCCGGTTCCTGGTCTCCCCCTACGGGGAGATGGACTGGGTCCGCAACCTGCGCGGGGACGGCTTCGCGACGCTGCGCCAGGGCGGCTGGATCGAGCTGATCAGCGTGCGCGAACTGGGAGCCGAGGAAGCCGCCCCGCTGCTCAAGGAGTACCTGGACCACCCGCGCTCCGCCGTGGTGGGCCTGTACTTCGAGACGCCGCCGGACGCCCCCGAGGAGGCGTTCGCGGCCGAGGCCGACCGCCACCCGGTGTTCGAGATCGTGCGCTCGACCACGATCCGCATCTGACCGGCGCGCACGGGCCCCGGGCTCCCCGCGCGGGTGCCCGGAGCCCGGCCGTGTCCGGCCCGGTCGTGTCCGCGTAGCCCCGGAAGCGGTGCCGGGACGGGACCGCCGTACCCGCGGCCTCCCCCGCCGTCCGACGGGATCAGTTGCGGACGCGGAAGACGTCGTAGACGCCGTCCACACCCCGCACCGCGCGCAGCACGCTGCCCAGGTGGGCGGGGTCGGCCATCTCGAAGGTGAAGCGGCTCTGCGCCACGCGGTCGCGGCTGGTCTGGACGGTCGCGGACAGGATGTTGACGTGCTGGTCGCTCAGCACCCGCGTGATGTCCGACAGCAGCCGGGACCGGTCCAGTGCCTCCACGTGCAGCGCCACCAGGAACATGGAGTCCTCGGTGGGCGACCAGTCCACCTTGACCATGCGGTCGGTGTCCAGCGTCGCGGTGTTCACGCAGTCCCGGCGGTGCACCGACACCCCGTTGCCCCTCGTCACGAAGCCGACGATCTCGTCGCCCGGCACGGGGGTACAGCACTTGGACAGGCGCGCCCACACGTCGGCGTCGCCCTCCACGACCACGCCCGGGTTGCCGTGCTGGCGCTGGCGGGTGGCCGCCTTGGTGGGCAGCGCCGACTCGGCGATGTCCTCGGTGTGGCTCTCCAGGCCGCCCATGGAGTCGACGAGCTTGCCGACCACGTGCTGGGCGCTGACCTGGCGCTCCCCCACGGCCGCGTACAGCGAGTCCACGTCCGGGTAGCGCAGGTCGCTGGCCAGGCCGATGATCGCCTCACCGCTGAACAGGCGCTTGACCGGAAGCTCCTGCTTGCGCATGACCTTGGCGATCTCGTCCTTGCCCTGCTCGATGGCGGCCTCGCGGCGCTCCTTGGTGAACCAGTGCCGGATCTTGTTGCGGGCCCGGGCGCTCTTGACGAAGTTCAGCCAGTCGCGGCTGGGTCCGGCGTCGGGCGTCTTGGAGGTGAGGATCTCCACCGTCTCGCCGTTGTGCAGCTCGTTCTCCAGCGGCACCAGGCGGCCGTTGATGCGGGCGCCCACGGTGCGGTGGCCGACCTCGGTGTGCACCGCGTAGGCGAAGTCCACGGCGGTGGCGCCCTGGGGCAGCGAGATGACGTCGCCGCCCGGGGTGAAGACGAACACCTCCTGCACCGACAGGTCGAAGCGCAGCGACTCCAGGAACTCGCCCGGGTCCTTGGTCTCCTGCTGCCAGTCGATGAGCTGGCGCAGCCACTGCATGTCGGAGCCGCCCCGGGGCTTGCTCTCGCCCCCGCTGCCCCGGTCCTCCTTGTACTTCCAGTGCGCCGCGATGCCGTACTCGGCGCGCCGGTGCATCGCGCGCGTGCGGATCTGGAGCTCGACCGGGTTGCCCGAGGGCCCTATGACCGTCGTGTGCAGCGACTGGTACATGTTGAACTTGGGCATCGCGATGTAGTCCTTGAACCGGCCGGGCACCGGGTTCCACCGCGCGTGGATGGTCCCCAGGGCCGCGTAGCAGTCGCGGACGCTGTCCACCAGGACCCGCACGGCGATGAGGTCGTAGATCTCGTCGAAGCCGCAGTTGCGGGCGATCATCTTCTGGTAGATCGAGTAGTAGTGCTTGGGCCGCCCGCGCACGGTGGCCTTGAGCTTGGACTCGCGCAGGTCGGCCGAGACCGCCTCGATGACCTCCTGGAGGTAGACGTCGCGGCGCGGGGCGCGCTCGGACACCAGGCGGGCGATCTCGTCGAAGCGCTTGGGGTAGAGGGTGGCGAAGGCCAGGTCCTCCAGCTCCCACTTGATGGTGTTCATGCCCAGCCGGTGGGCGAGGGGGGCGAAGATCTCCAGGGTCTCGCGGGCCTTCTTCTCCCGTTTGGCGCGGGAGGGCAGGTAGCGCAGGGTGCGCATGTTGTGCAGCCGGTCGCACAGCTTGATGACCAGCACGCGGATGTCGCGGGCCATGGCCACGACCATCTTGCGCACGGTCTCGGCCTGGGTGGCCTCGCCGTACTTGACCTTGTCGAGCTTGGTGACCCCGTCGACCAGCTCGGCGATCTCGTCGCCGAAGTCCGAGCGCAGCTCGCCCAGGGAGTAGTCGGTGTCCTCGACGGTGTCGTGCAGGAGGGCGGCGGCCAGGGTGGCCTCCTGCATGCCCAGCTCGGCGAGGATCGTGGCGACGGCGAGCGGGTGGGTGATGTAGGGATCGCCGCTCTTGCGCTTCTGGTCGCGGTGGTGGTGGGCGGCAACCTCGTAGGCGCGCTCGACCAGCCGCACGTCCACCTTGGGATGGGTGGCCCGCACTGTCTTGATCAGTGGTTCGAGCACCGGGTTCATCGTCACTCCCCGCTGGGCGCCGAGTCGGGCGAGCCTTCTGCGTACTCGCACCGTGGAGGGCGTGGTGGAGGGGGGCGGCTGCCGCGTGGCCCCCGCTCCGGAGACGTCGGAGGGCGCCGCTCCGTTCGCGGCGCCCTCCGGCCGGTCTCCCCGTGGTCTTGTGGCGGCGTCCCGCGCGCCGGTACCGTCCGCGCGCCCCTGGGGCGCGTCCGGTCGCGGTTCCTGGGAGGCGTCCCGCCGCGTCTCGCCCGTCGGTACCGCCCCGGTCGAGACCACTTCGCTTGGCATGCCTACCTCCCGCGGATCCGTCCGGTCGCGCGGGCGCCGTCAGCGCCGCCCGGCTCCACCGGTGCACGTGTGTCATCAGGGCCAGTCGTGACGTGGCCGCCGCGGTACCTCTCCCACCAGTCTAGTGGGGCCGTTCCCGCCGGGAACGGCCTCGGCCTCCCCGCTCCCGCCGCACCCGGCGGCGGGTGTGACACTGACCACCGGCAGGCTCACCCCCGGTGGTGGAGTACGTCAACGATGACGGGCCGTCGCGCATTCCCCCGTGGGGAGGGGCGTCGGCCGCGGCGCGGGTCGGCCGGATCAGACCGTGAGGAGGGTGTGCAGCTCCACGTCGGGCACCCTGTCCCGTCCCCGGAGCGCGGAGAGCTCCATCAGGACGGAGAATCCCACGACCGTACCACCCGCCTTGCGGACCAGATCCACCGCGGCCCTGCCGGTGCCGCCGGTGGCGAGGACGTCGTCGACGATCAGCACACGGCTGCCCGGGGAGACCGCGTCGGCGTGGATCTCGACGGTCGCGGTGCCGTACTCGAGATCATAGGCCTGCCCGATGGTCCGTGAGGGCAGTTTCCCGGCTTTGCGCGCGGGGACGAAGCCGGAGCCCAGCGCCATGGCGACCGGGGCGCCGAAGATGAACCCGCGCGCCTCCAGTCCGACCACGTGGTCGACCCCGGCGGCGCGGAAGGGGGCGGCGAGGCCCTCCACGGCGGCGGCGAAAGCCTCCCGGTGGTTGAGCAGCGGCGTGATGTCCTTGAACAGGACGCCGGGCTTCGGGAAGTCGGGGACGTCGCGGATGTGCGCCCGGATGAGCTCCGGGCTCGGGGCGGGCGCCGCGGTGACGGTGTCGTCGGGCATGTGGGATGGGCCTTCTGCTGGGTTCTCGTGCTGTGGGGGCCGACGGGGCCGGGGCCTTCCGGGGCGTCGCGGCGGCGGTCCGCGGCGGGCCGGACACGGCGGTACCGGCCCCCGTGTGGAGGCCGGTACCGGGGTCGGACGCGCGCGAACCGGGAAAGTACCGCGCGTAGCGTCCGTTGAGGGTGGTAGCCCTCTTCGGCGCGGAGCGCCCCGGCGGGCGATGGCGGGCGACGGGCGGGCCGTCCGCTCACCGCGCGGGGAGCGAAGGCCCGAAGAGGTACGTCTAGCCCTTGGGCTTGTCGTCGTCGCCGAAGTCGGGGCGGTCCTCCACCGGGGTGTCGTCGGCGGCCGGGGTGACGACCTCTCCGACACCGGCCTTGAGCATGCGGATGCGGGTCCCGGGCGCGATCTCCAGCAGGACGTCCTGCTCGTGGATCTCGACGACGGTGGCGAAGATACCGGCCTTGGTCATCACCTCGACACCGGGGACCAGGGCGCTGTGCATCTGCGTCTCCTGCTGGCGGCGCTTCTGGGCCGGGCGCCAGAACAGCAGCCAGAACACCACGAGGATCAGCAGGAACGGGAACAGCATGCCGAGGAGTCCGCCCGTGGGCTCTCCTTCGGCAGCGAGGTGGTAAAGGCCCTGCACGGGGGCGTCCTTCCTGACGTTTCGTCGTGTGGCCGACGGCTGTCGGATCGGACACCGCGACGGCCACCTTCTTCGCATCGGCACGAACCGCGTGGTCCGGACCTGTCCGGCACGTACAACGCGCCAGAGGGCCAACTCGTTCCACCGGTGTCGAACGACACGTACGGAGTCTTGCCCCGTATCGGCTGTTTCGTCCCAGCTTACGTGGCGTGGGTCACCGGTATCCCACCGGATGAGATCGGAGTGTTAACGGTTCGTCCCCGATCCGCGCGGCCGGAACCCATTGTGCCCGGATCGGGGCCCGGTGTCAGACGCAACGGTCAGGGACTCGCCGTGCCGTTGTTACCTGGGGTGCCCGCGGGAGCGGAGTTGCCCGTGGTGCCGCCGCCGTTGGCCGCCGCAGCGCCGAAGGCCGCGTCCGGCGGCGGGGTGAGCCCCATGTGCGCCCAGGCCTGCGGGGTGGCCACCCGGCCGCGCGGGGTGCGGGCCAGGAAGCCGGAGCGGACCAGGAAGGGCTCGGCGACGGTCTCCACCGTCTCGGCCTCCTCCCCCACCGACACCGCCAGCGTGGACAGGCCGACCGGGCCGCCGCGGAACCGTCTCATGAGCACGTCGAGAATGGCGCGGTCCAGCCGGTCCATGCCCAGTTCGTCCACCTCGTAGAGTTCGAGGGCGGCGCGGGCGGTGGCCAGCGACAGCTGTCCGTCCCCGCGCACCTCGGCGTAGTCGCGCACGCGGCGCAGCAGCCGGTTGGCGATCCGGGGGGTGCCGCGCGAGCGTCCGGCGATCTCCACCGCGGCGTCCGCGTCCAGGGGCGCGCCGAGCAGGCCCGCCGAGCGCTGGAGGATCAGCTCCAGCTCCTCGGGGGTGTAGAAGTCCATGTGCGCGGTGAACCCGAAGCGGTCGCGCAGGGGCGCGGGCAGCATTCCCGCCCGGGTGGTGGCCCCGACCAGCGTGAACGGCGCGATGTCCAGCGGGATGGCGGTGGCACCGGGCCCCTTGCCGACCACGACGTCGACCCGGAAGTCCTCCATCGCGACGTAGAGCATCTCCTCGGCGGGACGGGCCATGCGGTGGATCTCGTCCAGGAAGAGCACCTCGCCCTCCTGGAGGGTGGAGAGCACGGCGGCCAGGTCCCCGGAGCGCTCGATGGCCGGGCCCGAGGTGATGCGCAGCGGGGCCCCCATCTCGGCGGCGATGATCATGGCCAGGGTGGTCTTGCCCAGGCCCGGGCCGCCGGACATCAGGATGTGGTCGGGCGCCCGGTTGCGCCGCTTGGCGCTGTGCAGCACCAGGGAGAGCTGCTCGCGCACGCGTTCCTGGCCGACGAACTCGTCCAGGGCGCGGGGGCGCAGGGCGCCCTCGATCTGGCGCTCGTCCGTGCCCGCGTCGGGCGAGACCGCGTCGCGCTCGTAGGGCGGGGGCCCGCCGGGGGCCGAGCCGCTGGGGTCTTCCTCGTGGAAGTCGTACACGGGGGTTCTCCCTGTTCCTAGGCGCGGCTGAGCCTGCGCAGGGCGCTGCGCAGCAGGACGGCGACGTCGTCGGTGTGCTCGGCCTCGGTCGCCACGGCGGAGGCGGCGGCCTCGGCGTCCTTGGCCGACCAGCCGAGGTTGACCAGGCCGGAGACCACCTGTCCGCGCCAGGCGCCGTGGGGTTCGCTCCCGGACGCGGCGGCCTCGGCCCCGGGCAGGGTGCCGTCGGTGAGCACGGGCGCGTCGAGCTTGCCCCGCAGTTCCAGGACGATGCGCTGGGCCCCCTTCTTGCCGACGCCGGGCACGCGGGTGAGGGCGGTGGTGTCCTCGGTGGACACGGCGTGGCGCAGGCTGGAGGGGCTGTGGACCGAGAGCATGGCCAGGGCCAGGCGGGGGCCGACCCCGGAGG
Organism: Nocardiopsis synnemataformans; assembly: GCF_965343085.1. NCBI lineage: Bacteria > Bacillati > Actinomycetota > Actinomycetes > Streptosporangiales > Nocardiopsidaceae > Nocardiopsis > Nocardiopsis synnemataformans. The sequence continues at coordinate 173,874 of NZ_CBDRFA010000002.1, forward strand.
CGGTCTGGAGCTGCTCGAACAGGTGCTTCTCGTCGTCGTCGGCGAACCCGAACAGGGTCAGGGACTCCTCGCGCACGACGAGGCTGGTGGCCACGGTCCCGGTCTCGCCCACGTGCAGGCGCGAGAGCGCGGAGGGCGTGCACTGCACGGTCATGCCGACCCCGCCGACGTCGATGACGGCGGTGCCCGCGCCGCGTGCGGCCACCCGGCCGGTGAGGAACGCGATCATCTGGTGTGGGCACCGGGGAGGGTGCCCCTCTCCTTCCTGGGGGCGGGGCGCTAGCGGCCGCGGGTGCGGCGGGCCAGTTCCACCTTGCGGGCGAAGTCCTGCTGGGCCTGGGCGACGCGGGCCTGGGCCCCGCCGCGCCAGATGTGGCAGATGGCCAGGGCGACGGCGTCGGCCGCGTCGGCGGGCTTGGGGGGCCCGTCGAGTCCGAGGATACGCGCCACCATGGTGCCGACCTGCGCCTTGTCGGCGCGGCCGTTGCCGGTGATGGCGGCCTTGGCCTCGCTGGGGGTGTGCATGGCCACGGGCAGGCCGCGGCGGGCGGCGCAGACCAGGGCGATGCCGCTGGCCTGGGCGGTGCCCATGACGGTGCTGAGGTTGTGCTGGGCGAAGACGCGCTCGACGGCGACGGCGTCGGGCTGGTAGCGGTCCAGCCACTCCTCGATGCCGCGCTCGATGCCCACGAGCCGGTGGGGCAGGTCGGTGTCGGAGCTGGTGCGCACGGCGTCGGCGCCGAGCAGGGTGAGCGGTCGGCCGATGGCGCCGTCGACGGCGGCGACACCGCACCGGGTCAGCCCGGGGTCGATCCCCAACACGCGCACGCGCCTCACCCTCATCTTCTCGAACGTCCGTTCGTACACATGCTAGCGGCGGGTACCGACCTGCGCCTCCGGACCGCCCGGGCGTGTCCACTCCCGAAGGCGCCGATCCGGACCGGAACCCGCCACGGCACGGCCGCGGACGTGGGCCACCCTGTCGCGAGCGTAGTCGTCCGACTGGGCGCGACCACACGGCTTCGACCCGCACCCCGTCTTCGCGTTCCGGAGGAAAGGGATGGACGGGACACCAAACGCGTGCTAAGTTGCTCTCAGTTCGAGAAATACTCAACTTGAGAACAACTGGAGGCGCACGTGGCCGACCCGCGGCACGAGGAGGGCGAGAGCCGGTTCCTCGCCGACTACGACCCGCACGCGTTCGCCCCGGCCGCGGTCACCGTCGACGTCGTCGCCCTCACCATCCGGTCGGGCGCGCCGCACGTACTGCTGACGCGGCGCGCCGCGCACCCCCAGCGCGGCTGGTGGGCGCTGCCGGGCGGGTTCGTCCGGGCCCAGGACGGACCGGACGGCCCCGCCGACCCCGACCTGCCCGACGCCGCCCTGCGCGTGCTCTCGGAGAAGACCCTGCTGCCCACCGAGCTGCACCTGGAGCAGCTGGGCACCTACGGCGCCCGGGACCGGGACCCGCGCATGCGCGTCTTCTCGGTCGCCTACGTCCTGCTGGCCCCCGACCTGCCCGACCCGCATACCGGCCGGGACATCGAGGAGGCCGCCTGGATCCCCTGGCGCGACCTCGGCCACGGCGACGGCGCCCGCGCCGGACTCGACCTGGCCTTCGACCACGGCCACGTCCTGGCCGACGCCGTCGAGCGCGCCCGCTCCAAGCTGGAGTACACCCCGCTGGCCACGGCCTTCCTGCCGCCCTCCTTCACCATCACGGCGCTGCGCGAGGTGTACGAGGCCGTGTGGGGCCAGTCCCTGCACGCGGCCAACTTCCACCGCAAGATCCTCGCCGCCCCCGGGTTCGTGGAGGACACCGGGGAACTCGCCGAACGCGGCGGCACGGGCGGCGGACGGCGCGCACGGCTCTACCGGGCGGGCGGCGCCGCCCTGCTGCACCCTCCCCTGCTGCGGAGCACGCAGTGACCCCCGAGAGGAGTCCGATGACGGCCACCGGCCCCGCCTTCGAGGACGCCGAACGCCAGGTCGCCCTGGCGGCCGATCCCGTGGAGCTGTTCGGCCCGCTGCCCGAGGGCGGCGGCGTGCCCCCGGCCGCCACGGCCCGCCACCGCGGGCTCGCCCGCGCGCTGCACCCCGACACGGCGCCGCCAGGAAGCGGCACCGTCCCCTTCGCCCGGCTCTCCGAACTGTGGGACCTGTACCGGGCGATGGCCGCGGGCGACCTGCGCTTCGACGACCTCACCCTGGCCACCGGCGCGCACGCCTACCGGGTCGGCCGGGAGCGGCTGGCCCGGGGCGACGTGGCCGACCTGTACCCGGTGCGCTACCGGGCCCCGGAGTGGCGCGGCGCGGTGCTCAAGCTGCCCCGCGCCCCGCGCGACAACGACCTGCTGGAGGCCGAGGCGACCGCGCTGCGCCGCGTCCGGGAGCACGGCCACGAGCGCTACCGGGCCTTCGTCCCCGAACTGGTGGAGTCCTTCAAGTACCGCGACGCCGCCACGGGCGTGGAGCGGCGGGCCAACGTCCTGGGGCGGCTGCGCGGCTTCCACACCCTGGCCGAGGTACGCCGCGCCCATCCCGACGGCGTCGACCCGCGCGACGCGGCGTGGATGTGGCGACGGCTGCTGGTCGCCGTCGGCAACGCCGCACGGGCGGGGGTGGTGCACGGCGCGGTCGTGCCCGAGCACGTGATGATCCACCCGGCCGAGCACGGCCTGGTCCTGGTCGACTGGTGCTACTCGGTGACGGCGCACGCCCCGCGCACCGCGCCGCACGTCCCGGCGATGGTGCCCGGCCGCGAGGACCTCTACCCGCCCGAGGTGGCCGCACGCCGCCCCGCGTTGGCCCAGACCGACATCCACATGGCGACCCGGTGCGTGGAGTACGTGACCGCGGGCCGCCTGCCCCGGCAGCTGCGGGCCTTCGCGCGCGGCTGCACCCTACCCGCTCCCGAACGGAGGCCCCACGACGAGTTCGCCCTGCTCGGCGAGCTCGACGAGGCGCTGGAGCGCCTCTACGGGCCGCGCCGATTCCGCCCCTTCGCCATGCCGGACCCGGCACCGGCCGCCGAAGCCTGACCCTCCCCCTCAAACCCCGCCTCCGACCCCATCAGCCACACCCGGCCCTCCCGGGCCATCTAACAACTTACGGAGAACCCCATGGGAAGCAGCAACTGGTCCACCGACGCCTACCACGCGCGTCAGGCCTACAACTCCTCCGTAGGCTCCAGCAGCTTCGGCTACACCGACGACGTGCTCGCCTCGACCCCGCGCAGTTCCTGGCGGGTCCACGACAGCCTCGACCCCCGCGGGGTGGGCGTGCGCGAGAGCCGCGACTCCGCCGAGCACCCCGAGTCGCTGGCCATCTCGGTGCTCTTCGACGTCACCGGGTCCATGCGCAACGTGCCGCGCGTGTTGCAGACCAAGCTGCCCGACCTGTTCGGCCTGCTGCTGCGCAAGGGGTACGTGCGGGACCCGCAGATCCTCTTCGGCGCGATCGGCGACGCCACGTGCGACCGGGCCCCGCTCCAGGTCGGCCAGTTCGAGTCCGGCAACGAACTGGAGGACGACCTGGGCAACATTCTGTTGGAGGGCGGCGGTGGCGGCCAGGTGACGGAGTCCTACGAGCTGGCCATGTACTTCATGGCCCGCCACACCTCCATGGACTGCCTGGAGAAGCGCGGGCGGCGCGGCCACCTCTTCGTCATCGGCGACGAGATGGCCTACGGGGCGGTCAAGGCGCGGGAGGTGCGCGAGGTAATCGGCGACGACGTCACCGAGGACATCCCGTTCCCGCGGATCCTGGCCGAGCTGCGGCGCAGCTTCGAGGTGTACTTCATCATGCCGACCGGCAGTGGGCACTTCCACAACGACAAGGTTCGCGGCTTCTGGGACACCCACCTGGGCCAGAACGTCATCTACCTGGACGACCTCGACGCGGTGTCGGAGACCATCGCGGTCACCGTCGGGCTCGCCGAGGAGACCATCGACCTGGAGAGGGGCCTGGCCGACCTGGCCGAGGCGGGCTCGGACGCGGGCGAGGCGGTGGGTCGGGCGCTGCGGACGCTGTCCGCGAGCCGAGGCCCCGTGGTCGTGGCCGACACCCCGGGCGGGCTCGGCGGCCCGGCCGACGCGGGCGGGGTGGACCGGCTGTGACCGGCGCGACCACCCCGTGGGCCGACGGGAACGCCGTCGTCGTCGACCTGGGGTTCGGTGACGCGGGCAAGGGCGTGACGGTCGACCTGCTGTGCGCGCGGCGGCGCTTCGGCGCCGTCGTGCGCGCCAACGGGGGCGCCCAGGCCGCGCACAACGTGGTGACCCCCGACGACCGCCACCACACGTTCGCCCAGTTCGGCGCGGGCACGCTGGCCCCCGGCGGCCCGGTGCCCACGCACCTGTCGCGGCTGATGGTGGTGGACCCCTTCGCCCTGGCCGCCGAGGCCGGGCACCTGGCCTCGCTCGGCGTGCCCGACCCGTTCGCGCTGGTCACCGTGGACCGCCGTGCGCTGATCAGCACGCCGTGGCACCGGGCGGCCAACCAGACGCGGGAGCGGGCGCGGGGCGAGGCCCGGCACGGCTCCTGCGGGATGGGGGTGGGCGAGGCCGTGGCCTACGCCCTGGCCCGCCCCGAGGACGCGCCGACCGCCGGCGACTGCGCGCGGCCGGACGTGCTGCGCCGCAAGCTGCGCCGCCTGGCCGACCACCTGCACGCGGTGCGCCGCGCTCTGGAGTCCCCGGTCCCCGCGGGAGCCGCACCGGGCGCCACGGACGCGGCAGCCATCGCGGGAAGTCCTCCGGACGCGACGGGTCCGGGGATCGCTGCGAAAACCGCGCCCGGCGCCACGAGCGCGGGAACCCGGTTCGGGGACACGGCGGCCGGGCCCGGGGCGGCGGCCTCCGGCGCGGCGACAGAACCCGGCGCGGCCCCGAACCTCCCCGCCGGGACCCGGTCCGAGCCCGACCCCGACGTCGAGGAGTGCGTCGAGGCCTACCTCGCCTTCGCGCGGCGGGTGCGGCTGGTGGACGAGGACCACCTGCCCCGGCTGCTCGCCCGCTCTCCCGTGGTGTTCGAGGGGGCGCAGGGAGTGCTGCTGGACGAGTGGCACGGCTTCCACCCATACACCACCTGGTCCACGACGACCACCGCGAACCCGCTCGCGCTCCTGGCCGAGGCCGGACGCCCCGGCGACGCCCGCCGTATCGGTGTGGTGCGCACCTACACCACCCGGCACGGCGCGGGCCCGCTCGTGGCCGAGGACCCGGAACTGGGCGCGGTGCTGACCGAGGCGCACAACGGCGCGCACCCGTGGCAGGGGGCGTTCCGGGTCGGGCACTTCGACGCGGTCGCGCACCGGTACGCGCTCGCCGCCACCGGCGGGGTGGACGCGCTGGTGGTCACGCACGCCGACGCCCCCGCACGGGCGGGCGGGAGGCTGCGCTGGTGCACGGGCTACACCGCGCCGGACGGATCCGCCCTGGAACCGGTTCCGGCACCGGCCCCGGCGCCCACCCGTCCGGGCGCCGCGCTGACGGGCGCGGCGATGGCGGACGCCGCGGTGCGCCTGGACCGGCAGGAACGGCTGGCCCGCGCCCTGCTGGCGGCGCGGCCCGTGCTCGCCCCCGCACCCGACTCCCCCGCCGAGGCCGTCGGCGAGGAGCTGGGGCTGGCCCTGGAGGCGGTGTTCTCGGGCCCGACCCGCGCCGACGCCCACGTCCCGTCGCGGGCCTGACCGCCCCTTCCCGACGGGACCGGTTCCGACGGGCGGCGGACACCCGTGTCGCACGGACCGTACCGACACGCGGGCGGCCCGGCGCCGTGTCCCCCTGGAGGGTTGGCGGCCCGCGCACTAGCGTGGAGCCGTGACTTCTCTCTCCGACCCCCGGGTCCGCGACTTCCTGCTCCAGGGCACCCGTACCGGGATGCTCGCCTACACCGCCTCGGACGGACGGCCGCTGGCGGCGCCGGTGTGGTTCGTCGTCGAGGACGGCGACATCGTCTTCAACACCGGGGCCTCCACCGCGAAGGGCCGGTCCATCGCGCGCGACCCCAGGGTGGCGCTCACCGTGGACCTGCCCGAGCCGCCGTACGCCTTCGTACAGGTGCAGGGCGAGGCCGTCGTCTCCGAGGACCCCGACGAGCTGGTGCGCACCGCGACCGCGATCGCCCGCCGGTACGTGGGGCCCGAGCGGGCCGAGGAGTTCGGGCGGCGCAACGGCGTCCCCGGCGAACTCGCGGTGCGGCTGCGCCCGGCCAGGGTGGTCTCCGCCTTCGACATGACCGGCTGAGCACCTGCCCGGCCGACCCCGCTCAGCCCACCGCGTGGGCCACGAACGCCTCCGCCGCCGCGGTGAGCGGTCCCCTCCTGCTGATCAGGGACACGTGCAGGTGGCCGGTGGGCTCCAGGTCCAGCACCAGCGCCCCGGCCCGCTCGGCCAGGTCCCGCCAGGCGTCGGTGACCACCGCGATCCCGGCCCCGCCCAGAACCAGCGGCAGGAGGGACACCCGGTGCTCGCTCTCCACGGCGACCCGGGCGTCCAGGCCGTCCGCGACCAGTTCGTCGACGAACCGGCGCATGCCCGAGCCGTGCTGCCCCACGATCAGGCGCTGGCCCTCCAGCCGCTCGGCGCGCACGGCCTCCCCCGCGGCGAAGGGCCCGTCGGGCGGGGCGAGCAGCACGAAGCTCTGGCACACCAGCGGATGGGCGCGCACCCCCGCTCCCGCGAACGGCCCGGAGGTGGCCACCACACCGAGCTCGCAGGCGCCGGTGCGCACCATCTCGACGGCGTCGCGCGTGGTCAGCGCGCTCCGGACCGACACCGACACCTCCGGGTGGCGCCGGGTGAAGCCCGCCACCAGGCCGGTCAGCGGCTCGATCGCCTGGGTGGGCAGCACGGCCACGTCCACCCGGCCTCCACGCAGCTCCCGGACCGACTCGACCGCCGAGCGGGCCAGGTCCAGGGCGCGCACCGCCTCGCGGGCGGGCTCGATCAGCGCGCGGCCCGCCTCGGTCAGCACCACGCGGCGGCCGATGCGGTGGAAGAGGTCGCTGCCCAGGTCGCGTTCCAGGGCCCGGACCGCCTGCGACAGGGACGGCTGGGACAGGTACAGGGCCGAGGCCGCACGGTTCACCCCGCCGTGGTCGACCACGGCCAGGAAGTACTCCAGCTGCCGGACGTCCACCGCTTCTCCTTATAGGCCGGTCCTATCAACGATATCGGCAACCGGTCTTGGACGCCCGCGCCCCCGGCCTGCTGGGATCCACCTATGAGCGACCTCCTTCCCTCCAGGTTTGCCCGCCGCACCGTGGACGCCGAGGGCGTGCGCGTCAACGTCCGCGTGGGCGGGGACGGCCCGCCGCTCCTGCTGCTGCACGGCTACCCGCAGACGCACCTGATCTGGCACCGCGTCGCACCGCTCCTGGCGGACCGGTTCACGGTGGTCATGACCGACCTGCGCGGCTACGGGGACAGCGACAAGCCCGCCTCCGACGAGCGGCACGCCCCCTACGCCAAGCGGGCCATGGCGCGGGACCAGTACCTCGTCATGCGCGAACTGGGTTTCGACTCCTTCGCCGTGGCGGGTCACGACCGCGGCGGCCGGGTCGGCCACCGCCTCGCCCTGGACCACCCGGAGGCGGTGACGGCGCTGTGCGCGCTGGACATCGTGCCGACCCGGTACGCCTTCGAGCACGCCGACGCCGAGTTCGCCCTCGGGTACCACCACTGGTTCTTCCTGGCTGCGGGCAACGGCATCCCCGAGCACCTCATCGGGCAGGACCCGGACTTCTGGGTCCGCACCCGGATGAACGCACGCCACCACGGCGGCGCCCCCTTCGCGCCCGCCGCCGTGGACGAGTACGTGCGCTGCTTCCGCGACCCGGCCGCCGTCCACGCCTCGTGCGAGGACTACCGGGCGGCGGCCTCCATCGACCTGGAGCACGACCGGGCCGACGCCGGGCGCCGCCTGGAGTGCCCGGTCCTGCTGCTGTGGGGACGGCACAGCTTCGTGGGCCGCCACTACGACGTGCCGGACGCCTGGAGCGGGTACGCCCGGGACGTGCGGGGCCACGCGCTGGACTGCGACCACTACGTGCCCGAGGAGGCGCCCGAGGCCACGGCACGGCACCTGCGCGCGTTCCTGGGCGGGGGTTCCGCGACCTGAGCACGGACCCCCGGTACTGGATTCGTTCCCCTCGTCCCGAACGCGGGGTTCGCGCTCCCTGAGTGCGTTCCCCGCGTCCCACCCGATACACCCGATGCGCCCGATGCACCCGCCCAGCGCCCCGCCCCTTCCCGGCCGGGCTCCGGGCCCTCCCCCCGTCGGCCCCGAACCTCCCCGAACGCCCCGAACATCCCTTGGAAGGACACCGCCATGAAGCACTACCGCGTCGCCACGATCCCCGGTGACGGCATCGGCAAGGAGGTCCTGCCTCCCGCCCGGGCCGTCCTGGACCGGATCGGCGCCCACCACGCGTTCTCCTTCTCCTACGACGAGTTCGACTGGTCCTGCGCGCGCTACCTGGCCGAGGGCGCCATGATGCCCGACGACGGCCTGGACCGGATCCGCCACCACGACGCCGTCCTGCTGGGCGCCGTGGGCTGGCCCGGCGTCCCCGACCACGTGTCGCTGTGGGGGCTGCTCATCCCCATCCGCCGCGGCTTCCACCAGTACGTCAACCTGCGGCCGATCAGCGTCCTGGAGGGGGTGCCCAGCCCGGTCGCGCGGGCGCTGCCCGGCGAGGTCGACTTCGTGGTCGTGCGCGAGAACAACGAGGGCGAGTACTCGCGCGTGGGCGGCCGGATCCACGAGGGCACCCCGTACGAGGCGGCCCTCCAGGAGTCGGTGTTCACCCGCAGGGGCGTGGAGCGGGTGCTCGACCACGCCTTCACCCTGGCCGGACGGCGCGGCGGGAGGCTGACCTCGGCCACCAAGTCCAACGGCATCGTGCACACCATGCCGTTCTGGGACGAACTGGTGGCCGAGCGCGCGGCGCACCACCCGGAGGTGGCCTGGGAGCAGGAGCACATCGACGCCCTGGCCGCCAAGATCGTCCTGGACCCGGCGCGGTTCGACGTCATCGTGGGCTCGAACCTGTTCGGCGACATCCTCAGCGACCTGGCCGCCGCCGTGGCGGGCGGTATCGGCGTGGCGCCGTCGGCCAACCTCAACCCCGAGCGCGAGTACCCGTCGATGTTCGAGCCCGTGCACGGTTCGGCGCCCGACATCGCGGGCAAGGGGCTGGCCAACCCGTTGGGGGCCATCTGGTCGGCGTCGATGATGCTCGACCACCTGGGCCACCCCGAGGCGGGCGCGCAGGTCATGGACGCGGTCCGCGCCGTACTGGCCTCCTCCCCCGTGCGCACGGCCGACCTGGGCGGCAGCGCGGGCACGGACGAGTTCACCGCCGAGGTGCTCTCCCGCCTGCCCTGACCCGGGCGCGGACCCCGCCACCCCCTTTGTCTGACGGACACAGGAAATCCACTTCTGCTTGTCGCTTCCCGACAAGGCCTTCACCTCGGAAAGCGAGCATGGTGGGAACCGACAGACGCGGTGAACAGGGGGAACCGGAGCGATGGCGGACGTGGGGCGTGTCGGCGGGGTCCAGCACGTGCTGGTCGTGGGCGCGGGGGTGGTCGGCCTGTCGACGGCCTGGTTCCTCCAGGAGCACGGCGTCCGCGTCACCGTCGTGGACCGGGACGGGGTCTGCTCCGGAGCCTCCTGGGGCAACGCCGGATGGCTCTCACCGGGCCTGGCCATCCCCCTCAACGAGCCGGGCGTGCTGCGCTACGGCCTGCGCTCCCTGCTCGACCGCGACGCGCCCCTGTCGGTCCCGCTGTCGCCCTCGCCGGACCTGTGGCTGTTCCTGGCCCGCTTCGCCGCGCACTGCCGCTGGGACTCGTGGGAGAGGGCCGTACGCGCCAACCTCGCCCTCAACACCGGGGCCCTGGACGCCTTCGACACCCTGGCCAAGGGCGGCGTGGAGACCACGGAGGCCTCCGGGCCCATCACCGCCCTCTTCCGCTCCCCGCGTTCGGCCGTCGCGCTCCTGCGCGAGCTGGACCGGATCGCGGCCTCGGGGCTGGACGTCGACCACGCCGCCCTCACCGGAGCGGCGGTCCGTGAGGTCCTCCCCCACGCCTCGGGGGCCGTGGGGGCGGCGGTGCGCCTGGACGGACAGCGCCACGTCGACCCCGGCACCCTCGTCCACAACCTGGCGGCCTCGGTGCGCGAGCGCGGCGGGCGGGTTCAGCGCACCGGGTTCGAGGCGGTCGGCGTCGGCCGGGAGGACGGCGCGGTCGTCACCGTCTCCGGCGACGGCGAACGGATCCGCTCCGACGCGGTCGCGGTGTGCACGGGCGCCTGGTTCGACCGGCTGGCCGCCCAACACGGCGTACGCGCCCGGGTCCGCGCCGGGCGGGGCTACTCCTTCACCGTCCCCACCGACGAGCCGGTGCCCGGCCCCGTCTACCTGCCGGAGGCCCGCGTGGCGTGCACCCCCTACCAGGGGGCGCTGCGGGTCGCGGGGACCATGGAGTTCCGGGGCCCCGACGACGCGCTCGACCCGCGACGGGTCGAGGCCATCGAGCGCTCGGCCAGCCCCTACCTCAAGGGGGTGCGCTGGCAGGAGCGCACCGACACCTGGGTGGGGCCCAGGCCGGTCACCTCCGACGGTGTGCCCCTGGTGGGGGCCACCCGCACCCCCGGCGTCTACGTCGCGGGCGGCCACGGCATGTGGGGGCTCACGCACGGCCCGGTCACCGGTGGCCTCCTGGCCGAGCAGATCGCGACCGGCGTCCGCCCGCGCGCGCTGGAGGCGCTCGACCCGCTGCGCTGAGACCCCCTGCTTCCGGCACCGGTGTCCCCGAGGGGGCACCGGTCCTCCCGTGCGCGGGAAACACCCGCGCCCTTTCCGACGTCCCCGTTCCCACCGGGACGTCCCCGCCCTGAGAAGGTGAACGATGTCCACGCTGTCCCTCACCCGGGTCTACCGGTCCGACGCCGGTGAGATCGCGGTGCGCTCCTGGTGCGAGCGGACACTGGGCGGGGCCCGTGACCTGCGCTCGCCGGGGGCGGTGACCGCCGCCGGACGCGCGACCCGGGTGCACGTCCTGCCGGGCGGGCCGGGGACTCCCGTCCTGCTGCTGTCCGGAGCCCTCCTCGGGTCGGCGAACCTGGTCGCGACCGCGCGGGTGCTCCGCGCCGACCGGACCGTGCTCCTGGCCGACCTGCCCGGACACCCGGGCACGAGCGACTCCCGGCGCCCCCTGCCCGGACGGGCGGACGCCTACGGCGCCTGGCTGGACGCGCTGTTACCCCAGGTCACCTCCGAACCGGTGATCCTTCTCGGGCACTCGACGGGTGCCGCGGCCGCCCTGGCGGCGATGCCCTCCCCGCTGGTGGCGGGGCTCGTGCTGGTCGGTCCGGCGGGCCTGGCCGCCCCCGTCATGGACGGCGAGAGGCTGCGCGCCACGTTCTCCTGGCGGCTCTCACCGGGCGAGCGGACCAGCTCGCGACTCCTGGGCCTGCTCAGCGGGCCCGTCGCCGCGGGCAGCACCACCCACCCGCTCACGGAGTGGGCGACCCTGGTCGGACGCCACTGCCGCCCCAGCCCGGTGCCAGGCATACTGCGGGGCGAGGACTTCCGGGACTGGTCGGGCACACCCGTCACGGTGGCCACCGGAGCCCACGACCGCGTCTTCACCCCCGCGCTGCTGCGCGGTGCGGTGCGCAGGCTGCTGGGCACCGACGTGCGCACGATCGCGAGCGCGGGCCACCTCGCACTCCACGAGGCGCCCGCGCGCGTTCGCGACCTGCTGCGGGAGGTCGCCTGACCGGAGGATCAGCCGATCTCGGCCAGAACCGGCCAGAACCGGCTGCGATGGCCCTGACCAACGGAACACATGCTTCCGGGCCCGCCGCCCAGCACACCGGTGCCCCTCCGTCCCGGCCGGATGGAGGGGCACCGGTGTGCTGGGCGGCGCGGAATCCTCACCCGTGTGCGCCCCGGGGTTCCGTATCCAGCACGCGTACCAGGAAACCGGCCAGTGCCAGGGCCTTGGTGCCCGCGTCGAGTTCGCCGTCACCGCTGACGCTCCACTCGACGCTGCGGTCCTCCTGGACGTCGACCTCCAGCGTCAGCCGCCCGCCCGGCCTCCGGGCTTCGAGGTGGGCGGGGTCGTCCACGTCGGGACCCTCCACCTCCATCCCGACGGCGCGCAGGAGCGAGGCGACGGTGTCCACGTAGCGGTCGAGCTGCTCCTCGCTGAACAGTTCGGGGACCTCGTCGTCCACAGAGGTGTCGACGTCGTCCCAGCCGTAGGGGACAATCGGGGCAGGGAGTACGTGGGCTTCGTTCATGCGGGGTTCCTCTCCTGAAGGCACCGCCTGGGGCGTTACCGAGCGCCAACTTGATGTACGCCCCAGGCGGTGGTCTTACGGCCGAGGCGGTCACGTTCGCGCCCCGGTTTTCTGATTCCCCGTGAGCTACCTCTCACCTTCTGTTATCATCACAGAAAGCGAGGACACATACAAGGGCGAAGACGAATTCGCGTGAGAAGATCTCTAACAGGCAGGAGAGTGCCATGGCGACCGATCGAGGCGTAACCTTGCGTGCGCAGTGGCTCGGACAGATCCTCAGGGAGATGCGCGAAAGGAAGGGGCTCGCGCTCAGGGAGGTGGCCGAGTACCTCCAGCGCAACCTCGCTACCGTCGGACGCTGTGAACAGGGCATCTACCCCATCCGTCGTGTGGACGCCGCCGCGATGATGGACCTCTATGGAGTCAACGACAAGAAGCAGCGTGAAGCCGTCCTGGAGTTGGCGGGCGAGGTCTGGAAGACAGGGTGGTGGGAGCAGTACTCGGGGGACAACGTCTGGAGTTCCACGATCGACCGCGCCTGGTTGGAGAACCGCTCTCACGAGATGCGCGCCTTCGCCACGGTCACTGTCCCGGGGCTGCTCCAAACCGAGGAGTACGCTCGTGCTCTGATGCTCGTCGCCAACCGAGGCTCCACGAAGCGGGAGATCGAACGCTGGGTCAACCTGCGAATGGACCGACAGCGGGTTCTTGAACGCGCTGAACCCCTGCACCTGTCGGTGGTCATCGACGAGGCAGTCCTACGGCGTCAGGTGGGCGGCCCCAAGGTGATGGCCGAACAGTTGAGACATCTGTCTTCCATGGCGGCCTCCGCGAACATCGACATCCGTGTGCTGCCGTTCACTGCGGGAGCACACGCCAGTCCGGACGGTCCCTTCACCCTCCTCAAGATGACCGATCCCTTTCCAGAGGTCGCTCACGTCGAGAGCCCTGCCGGTTCCATCTACCTGGAAACCGAGTCGGTGGACCAACTGGTCGACACCTACGATTGGCTACACGGGTACAGCCTCAACGACGGGGACACAGCCGAGTTCCTCGTGGCTTTGGAGAGGACCTTCGATGAGTGAGACTAAGGCGGCTTTCGCCCTTCCGGTCGCCTGGCACATCAGCACCTACAGCGCCGAGGGCAGTGGGCAGTGTGTCGAAGCAGGCCCCTTCACCGACGGGTCCGCGGCCTACGCGGTACGCGACTCCGTCAACCGCGACCACGGACACCTCGCCTTCGACACCGCTGAATGGGCGGCGTTCGTGGGCGGCGTCACCGGCTAGAACCCCGAAACGCCTGTGGCCGCGGCCCCGAGAGGCGCGGCCACAGGCGTCGGTTCCGAAGGGTCAGCCGATCTCCGCCATGACCTCGTCGGGGATGTCGGCGTTGGTGAAGACGTTCTGCACGTCGTCGGAGTCCTCCAGCGCGTCCACCACCCGCATGACCTTCTTGGCGGTCTCGGCGTCGACCGGGACCTCCATGGTCGGCAGGAAGCTGGACTCTGCGGAGTCGTACTCGATGCCCGCCTCCTGGAGCGCGGTGCGCACGGCGACCAGGTCGGTGGCCTCGCAGACGATCTCGTAGACGTCGCCCAGGTCCTCGACCTCCTCGGCACCGGCGTCCAGCACCGCCAGGGTCACGTCGTCCTCGGTGGTGCCCTCCTTGGACACGATGACGACGCCCTTGCGGTTGAAGAGGTAGGACACCGAACCGGCGTCGGCCATGTTGCCGCCGTTGCGGGTCACGGCCACGCGCACCTCGGAGGCGGCGCGGTTGCGGTTGTCGGTCAGGCACTCCACCAGCATGGCGACGCCACCGGCGGCGTAGCCCTCGTACATGATGGTCTGCCACTCGGCGCCGCCCGCCTCCTCACCGGAGCCGCGCTTGCGTGCGCGCTCGATGTTGTCGAGCGGTACGGAGCTCTTGCGCGCCTTCTGGATGGCGTCGTAGAGCGTCGGGTTCCCGTCGGGGTCCCCACCACCGGTACGCGCGGCCACCTCGATGTTCTTGATCAGCTTGGCGAAGAGCTTGCCGCGCTTGGCATCGATGACGGCTTTCTTGTGCTTGGTGGTGGCCCACTTGGAGTGGCCGCTCATGAATGTCCTTTCACCTGATTCTTGACTGTGGAAGCATCGGCCTTCGGACCGGGGTGGAAATCCCCGTCTCCTTCATGACTGTGTAGGCATAGCCGTCAGCCCGCTGCAGAAGACGAACGTACCTGCGACTGATACCAGCCTGTCGCCCGTAAGCAGTGCTGATGTCGAAGCTGCCTTGGGCCCGGACCAGGACACGACCTGTGTGGGTACCCTGCCGTTTACCAAAGGGAACAACAGCACGGACAAGATCGCCAGTGGTAAAGCCGAAGTACCGCTTGGTCCGGGAACGTCGTAGCCGAGGAAACCCGTACCTGTCCGGAGTGGTCCTGGCGTAGGTACCGCGCCCGGTGCAGCCGACAGCCAGGACCATGCTGACGGTTTCGGTGATCGTCTCAAGCTTGCCAACGGCGAGGGCGTCCAGAGTATGGGACTTGGGCAACTGATTGCGGGTGCGATTCCACTTCGTCCTGCCACCCGACGCGACATGAACCGGCAGGCGCTCTTCGAGGGCCCGCCACAGTGCCCACCGGGTGGCGTTCACCGCCGCGGCGTCGCGCAGGGGTGCCTTGGCACGGGCCCTGATCCATGACAGGGTCTTCGGCTCCTTCACGAACTCCTCGATGGGGCGACTGTTCTTGTCCTGGTTACAGGACACACAGGCCACCACCAGGTTGGCCACTCGATCGGAGCCACCCTTGGAACGGGGGTGAACATGGTCGATGTTCAACGGCACACCGATCACTCCGCAGTAGACACAAGCGCGGTTGAACTTGGACAGTAGATACTCGCGAACCTCGAACCCGTGCAATGTGCCCTGCTGGTACTCGACTCCCTCCAACGGTCGTCCCACCGCAAGGGAGTGGGTGTCGAACGCCACCCGCTCCAGGTGCACCGCCCGTACCGGCACCCAACGCCGCAACCGCTCCATCCATGACACGGTGGCGTCCACACGATGCCGCAGCGAGGGAGCCAACCATCCTTTCGACCGGGCGCGATTGTTGAAGCGGGGCGCACGGTAGCGCAGGTTTCTGGAACGGCGCCCCCGGCGGTAGTTGGAGCGCTGCAGCATCTTCTTACGGATGTTCGGGCCACGATGGTCCAGCCGGATGCCGTACCGTCCCCGCCGTTGGCCGCCTTGTTCAGTGAATACGGCAATACCTGTGTGCTGGGATCCGGGGTCAATACCAACCTCTACCCCATTCACCTGCGATTCGGGGGCGGCCCGGTCCTTCAACCGGATAACAAAGGGAGCGTAACGGTGTACAACCGCCCGGCCCTTGTCCAAGAGCTTGCGTGCCCGGGCCGGAGGGCAGGGCTGCAAGGGCGTGCCGTACTTGTCGATGACGAACACGTACGGCTGGATGGTATGGGCCTCACGGCCCTTCTCCCCGACCCGTGAGGGTACGGGGGTGACGCCGGAACCGCCAGGTGAAGCGGTATCGGTCTCCCCTCGACCATGTTCCGTACCGGGTACCACACGCAGAGTGTGGTCTCCGCGCCCCGTTTCGTTCCCGATCCGAGGATTGTCTGCTGACGCGGATTCCAGAGCGGGCCGCTGAGGAAGCACGGTCCGGTGGGTCTTCCGTCCTGCACGAAACGTAGCCATCAAGGTCACCTCCCTGTAGGCGACGGCTGGGTCTGGTAACGGCGGCTTTCAATCCGAGTGGCTAAAAGTCCGGCCCTTTCAGGACCGAGCTCCCGTTACGAGGTCGACGAAGAGGCGGTGGACGCGCGTGTCGCCGGTCAGTTCGGGATGGAAGGACGTGGCCATCAGGCCGCCCTGCCGTACGGCGACGATCCTACCGGCCTCGTCGGGACCGGGGACTGCGCCGAGCACCTCGACCCCGGGCCCGACCGACTCCACCCAGGGCGCGCGGATGAACACCGCGTCGAAGGGGTCGCCCCCCAGGCCGTCGATGTCCACGGCGGCCTCGAAGGACTCGGTCTGGCGCCCGAACGCGTTGCGGCGCACCGTCATGTCGATCCCGCCGACGGTCTGCTGGTCGGCGGTCCCGCCCAGGATGCGGTCGGCGAGCATGATCATCCCGGCGCACGTGCCGTAGGCGGGCATCCCCGCGGCGATCCGCTTGCGCAGCGGTTCCATCAGGCCGTAGCGGACGGCCAGCTTGGACATGGTGGTGGATTCCCCACCGGGGACGACCAGCCCGTCCAGGGTGTCGAGCTGGTCGGGGGAGAGCACCTTGACGGTGTGCGCGTCCAGGGCCTGGAGCGCGCGCAGGTGTTCGGCGACGTCGCCCTGGAGGGCGAGGACGCCGATGGTGGGTCTGGCGGTCAAGTACGGCCTCACTCGTGGACGTAGGCTCGTGTTCTCCTGCAAGCGGGCGGCGGGGCCGGTCGCGGCCCCGCCGCCCGCGCGACGGCCGCGGCGGGCGCCCGTCAGGCGGCGGCTACCAGCCGCGACCGGCGTAGCGCTGGGAGTCGGACAGGTCTTCCAGGTTGATGCCGACCATGGCTTCGCCCAGACCGCGGGACACGCGCGCGATGACCGCGGGGTCCTCGTAGTGCAGGGTGGCCTGCACGATGGCGTCGGCGCGCCTGGCCGGGTCACCGGACTTGAAGATGCCCGAGCCCACGAACACGCTCTCGGCGCCGAGCTGGCGCATGAGCGCGGCGTCGGCCGGGGTGGCCACGCCTCCGGCGGAGAACAGCGGGACCGGGAGCTTGCCCAGCGCCGCCACCTCCTTGACGACCTCGTAGGGGGCGCGCAGCTCCTTGGCGGCGCCGAACAGCTCGGCCTCGTCCAGGGTGCCCAGGCGCCGGATCTCGCCGCGGATGGAGCGCATGTGGCGGGTGGCCTCGACGACGTTGCCGGTACCGGCCTCGCCCTTGGAGCGGATCATCGCCGCGCCCTCGGCGATGCGGCGCAGCGCCTCGCCCAGGTTGGTCGCCCCGCACACGAACGGGACGGTGAAGGCCCACTTGTCGATGTGGTAGGCCTCGTCGGCCGGGGTGAGGACCTCGGACTCGTCGATGAAGTCGACGCCGAGCGACTCCAGGACCTGGGCCTCGACGAAGTGGCCGATGCGGACCTTGGCCATGACCGGAATGGAGACGGCCTCGACGATGCCGTCGATCATGTCGGGGTCGGACATGCGGGCGACGCCGCCGTCCCTGCGGATGTCGGCGGGGACGCGCTCCAGCGCCATGACCGCGACGGCACCGGCGTCCTCGGCGATCCTGGCCTGCTCGGGCGTGACGACGTCCATGATGACGCCGTTCTTGAGCTGCTCGGCCATGCCGCGCTTGACACGCTCGGTACCGACGGCGTTGTCGGAGGTGTTCGATGCGTTGTTGGCCACGGTGGTGGACTCCCGTTGTCTCGGTTCTGCTGAGGGCTGCCTTCGGGCAGCGGAGTCGGCGGCCCCACGCGGCGGTACGCGGACACCGTCGGCGCCGCGCACCCTGGTCGACCAGCCCCTCATCCTACTTCCACCCCCTTTCGAGGGTTTTGGCCAGATCGGTGTTTTCCCGAGTCCCGTCTCTACGGGGTGTCGGGTCCGACGGGCAGGAGCAGGATGCGCGGCGGCTGGTCGTCGATCTCGAAGAAGTCCGGCAGGGGCGCCGTGCCCGCCAGGCGGAACGTCCGGACGAGCCGGGAACGGCGGGCGCGGCGGGTGTCGGAGACCGCGCCGTTGTAGAACGTGCGGGCCATGTGGACGCCCTTGGCGGCGGCCTCCACCTCGGTCAGGTGGGGCCGCAGCAGTTCGGAACGCTCGGCGGGCCCCGGAGATTCCAGTGCGGCGCGCAGCGTGCGCGAGAGCGCGCTCTCGGCCAGCTCGCGTTGCCGGTCGCGCGCCTCGCGTGCGGCCGCTGCGGCCCCGGGCAGGGCGCGCGTGGCGTCGGTGCCGTCGGCGGCGGCCAGCGCGGACGCGGCGGCCAGGCGCCGCTCCAGAGCGGCCTCCAGGGCCGCGCGGGCGGTGTCGACCCGGTGGTGCAGGCGGTGCAGGCGGGTGGCCCGCCACGAGAGGTAGAAGCCGAACAGCACCAGGGCCAGGAGGATGCCGACGACGGTGGCGGCGAAGAGGACGTCCTCGGTCAGGGCCGCTCACCCCGTTCCGCGAGGGCGGGGGCGGGTGTGCGCGGAACCGGCAGGGGCGTCCGGAGGGCGTTGTCCGGAAGGGACGTCCGGAGGGCAATGCCCGGGACGGGCGTCCGGAAGGCGATGCCCGAGACGGATGTCCGGAAGGCAGTGCCCGGAAGGGACGCGGCCAGGCGCGGCGCGCCCCCGGCGGACGCGTCCGCTCCGGCGACCGCGGTCACGTCGTCCCCCGGCGCAGCAGGGCGGTGGCCCGGGGTCCGTCGTCCGGGCACACCCCCGCGGAGCGGCCGTCCCCGTCCCACAGCAGGACGGTCTGGTAGACGTGGGCGACGTCGGCGGCCACGGTGTCCCAGTCGTAGGCGCGCACCGCGCGGCGGGCGGCGCGCGAGAGCTCGGCGCGCCGCCCGGGTGCGTCCAGCAGCGCACCGGCGCGTTCGGCCAGGTGGGCGGGGTCGCCCGCGGCGAACAGTTCCCCGGCGGCGCCACCGTCCAGGACCGCGGCGAAGGCGGGGATGTCGCTGGCCGCGATGGCCGCGCCGGAGGCCATCGCCTCGGTCAGCACGATGCCGAAGCTCTCCCCGCCCAGGTTGGGCGCGCAGAACACGTCGGCGGAGTGGTAGGCGCGCGCCTTGTCAGCGTCGTCCAGGCGCCCCAGCAGCACGACGCGTTCGCGCAGGTGCCCGGGGACGGTCTCCATGGCCGCCGAGGCGTCGCCGGGCCCGGCCACCATCAGGCGCAGGCCGGGGCGCTCGGGGGCCATGAGCACGAAGGACTCCAGCAGGACGCCCAGCCCCTTGCGGGGTTCGTCCAGGCGCCCCAGGAAACCGATCGAGCCGCCCTCGCCCGGCCAGCCGGGCAGGGGTTCGGCGTGCGCGAACCTGCGCACCGCCACCCCGTTGGGGATGAGCACGGCGTCCCCGCCCAGGTGTTCGACCAGGGTGCGCCGGGCGGCCTCGGACACGGCGATGCGGCCGTTGATCTTCTCCATCGCCGAACGCAGCGCCGGGGAGCTCACCGCCATCGCCCGCGACCGGGGGTTGGCGGTGTGGAAGGTGGCCACCACGGGACCGTCGGCCGCCCAGCACGCCAGCAGCGAGACGCTCGGCGCGGACGGCTCGTGGATGTGCAGGACGTCGAACTCCCCCTCGGCGATCCACCGGCGCACCCGCGAGGCGGCCCTGGGACCGAAGGTGAGCCGGGCCACCGAGCCGTTGTAGGGCACCGGGACCGGTCTTCCGGCGGGAACGAGGTAGTCGGGCAGGGCGCCGGTGTCCGCGTCACCCACCGGCGCCAGTACCGACACCTCGTGCCCCATGCCGGTGAGCGCCTCGGCGAGGTCGCCGACGTGCTGCTGCACCCCGCCTGGGACGTCCCAGGCGTAGGGGCAGACCAGGCCGACCCGCATGCCCACGGTCACCCGTTCCGTTCGTCTCGTCCGGGGGTCCTCTCCCCGCTGCCTTGGGGGGCCCCTACCCCGTTCGCCGCGGGGAACCCGCCCTCCACGGCCGGTACGGTGCCACCGTCCGGTCCGCCCGGTGCTGTGCCGTCACCCGTCCCCTCAGGCACGGCGGTCTCCGCGGTCCCCCCACGCACGGCGCGCTCGTGGTCGGCGCTGAACACCGGCTGGAGCATGTGCCAGTCCTCGGGGTGCTCGGCGATCGCCCCCTCGAAGACGCGGACCAGCTCCTGGGTCGTGGCCTGGACCCGCTCGGCGCGGGTGGTTCCCCCGGCGACGGGGATCTCGTCGTGGACCCGGATGTTCCAGTACGGGCCGTCGTACCACAGCGAGACCGGCATCAGGGCGGCGCCTGTGTTGAGGGCCAGCGCGGCGGGCCCCGCGGGCACGCGCGCACGCTCCCCGAAGAAGTCCACCTCCAGGCCGGTGCCGCTGATGTCGCGGTCGGCGAGCAGGCACACCAGGCCGCCCTCGCGCAGCCGCCGGGCCAGGGTGCCCACGGTGCCCGAGCCTCCGGTCAGCGGCAGCACCTCCATGCCCAGGGACTCGCGGTAGGCGGTGAAGCGCTGGAACAGGCTCTCGGGGCGCAGCCGCTGGGCGACGGTGGTCAGCGGGGTGCCCCTCAGGGCGATCCAGGCTCCGGCGTGGTCCCAGTTGCCCATGTGGGGCAGGGCGGCGACCACGCCGCGGCCCGACCGGACGTGCTTCTCCAGTACCTCGATCCCGGTGGCGCGGGTCCGGCCCAGGACGTACTCCTCGCTCATCGCGGGGAGGCGGAACATCTCGTAGTAGTAGCGCATGTAGGAGCGCATGCCCGCACGGGAGAGCGCGCGCAGCTGGGCGTCGGTGGCCCCGGGTCCGACCAGGCGCCTCAGGTTGCGCTCCAGGCCGCGTGTGCTCTCGTCGTGGGTGCGCCAGGAGCGGTCGGCCAGGCGTTGGAACACCGCCCGCCCCGCGCGCTCGGGCGTGCGGCGGATCATCGTCCACCCCGCCGTGTAGGCCAGGTCGGCCGTGCGTTCGTCCACGTCGTGTCCCCGTTCCCCCGTCTCCCTGTTTCCCGTGTGCTCAGGCTCCGCTGTTGGCGTCGCCGGTTCCCGCGGCGCCCTCGACGTAGTCGGGGTCGTTGAGGCGGGCGCGGGTCTCCACCAGGCGCTGGAGGACGGTGAGCAGGCTCATCGCGGCCAACAACCACAGGCCGCCCGCGAGGATGTAGGGCACGTCCAGGCCGCCGAGGCCCACGGCGACGAGGATGACCACCAGGCGCTCGGTGCGCTCGGCGACGCCGACGTCGCAGTTGACGCCCAGTCCCTCGGCGCGGGCCTTGATGTACGACACCATGAAGCCGCTGACCAGGCAGAAGAGGGTGAGTCCGGCGAGCAGGGGGTCGTCACCCTCACCGATGAACCACCACAGGAGCCCGGAGAGGATGGCGGCGTCGGCGACCCGGTCGAGGCTGGAGTCGAGGAAGGCGCCGAACGCGCTGGCGCTGTCACGGGCCCTGGCCACGGCCCCGTCGAGCATGTCGAAGAGCACGAAGACGGTGACGACGACCGACCCGGCGTACAGCTGTCCCTGCGGATAGAAGTACAGGGCGCTGACGACGACGCCGAGGGCGCCGACGATGGTGACGATGTTCGGTGTGAGGCCGAGGCGGGCCAGGCTCCGGCCGAGCGGAGTGGTGACCCGGGAGATCATGGGGCGAAGGATTCTCAGCATGTCTTCTTGGAATCGTAGGGCGGGAAGGGTCGCGGGGGTGGGAACCGCACCGGCGGGGACGGCTCGGGATGGGGACCGAACCGGCGGAGACGGCTCGGGATGGGGACCGAACCAGCGGAGACGGCTCGGGGGTCGGGTTGTGTGGGCTCAGGTGGGCTCAGGTGAGTTTGTGTGGGTTCGGGCGGCTCGGGTGGGCTCAGGTGGGTTTGGGTGGACTCGTGGAGGGACGGGGCGGCGTCCGGGGGCGTGTCGTGTGCTCCCGTAGGACGCGCCCTAGTCTCTGGGCCAGTGCGCGGCGACCTTGGCCCGGGTCTGCTCCAGCATCTCGGGCAGCACCTTGGTCCGGCCGATCACGGGCATGAAGTTGGCGTCGCCGCCCCAGCGGGGAACGATGTGCTGGTGCAGGTGGGCCGCGATCCCGGCACCGGCCGCGCCGCCGAGGTTCATGCCGACGTTGAAGCCCTGCGGCCCGTAGGCGGCGCCCAGCGCCCGGATGCCCGCCTGGGTGAGGGCGGCCACCTCGGCAGTCTCGTCCTCGTCCAGGGCGGTGTAGTCGGACACGTGGCGGTAGGGGCAGATCAGCAGGTGGCCGCTGTTGTAGGGGTAGAGGTTGAGGACCACGTAGGCCGACTTACCCCGGGCGACCACGAGGCCTTCAGGGTCGGACAGTCCGGGGGCGCGGCAGAAGGGACACCCGTCCTCGGGGCGCGAGCCGCTGGGCTTGCCCTCGCCTTTGATGTAGGCCATGCGGTGTGGCGTCCACAGCCGCTCCCAGCCGTCGGGGCTCCCCGTGCCCGTGCCGGGAGGGTCCATCGGAACGTCTCCGTGCTCGTTGTCGGCACCGCGCATGGCTCGTCCGTTTCCGTCGCCTGTCCGTACTCTCTCGCGTCTCCAGCATAGAAGCGCGATGGCGACCGCGGGTCGAACCCGCCCGGCCTGTGGACAACTCCGCGGGAACCGGTCGCGCCTGCCACGGCCGCCGGTGTGCCAACGCGCGGAGAGCGGCCGGAGTGCCCATCCGTCCGGGTGTCCGGGTGTCCGACCCAAGAGGTGAGGGTTGAGCCCTTCGACCGTGACCCGCCCCGACGGGTGACGGGTGAGAGGTCAGGGACCCTGGGAACGGCTACCCCGGGGAGGTGGAGGTGGAGCGTCCAGCGCACCGCCAGCCACACGGTTCGTGGTCGTCCGTCAGCCGGGTGCCTACGGGTGCGTGGTCGGGGGTGTGCTGACCGTCCTACGTCAACCCCGCTGCGTCCAGCACCGGCCCGGGCTCTACGGGTGCCCGGCGGGGGTTTCCTGGACGCTTTGTAGGATCGGCGCCTGTGAGCACACTCCGTCCCGCCGTTCCAGCGGACCTCGAAGCCCTCACCGTCTTCCTGCGCGGGGTCGACCTGACCCTGAGCGGACTCGACTCGCCGTCGGTGCGCCTGTGGATCGAACGGGACGCCGACGGGTCCGTCGCCGCCACGACCGGCTTCGAGCTCAGCGCCGACGGCCGCGACGCCCTCATCCGCAGCGTGGCCGTCCGGGAGGACCGGCGCCGTGCGGGCGCCGGGTCCGTGCTGGCCCGCCACGCGATCAGCCGGGCGGCCGGGTTGGGCGCGCGGCGGGCCTGGCTGTTCAGCCGCCGTTCGGGGCCCTTCTGGCGGGGGCTCGGCTTCGAGGAGGCCGACCGCCGCGAGCTGGCCCGCAGGCTCCCCGACACGCACCAGGTGCGCCTGTTCGTGGAAACGGGACAGCTGGACCGCGAGGTTGCCTGGCGGCGCCGGCTGCCCTAAGGCGGTTTCCTACGGCTCCAGCAGGGTGCGCAGGTGGCGCGGGGGCGGGCTGCCGTGGGCGAGCATCGCGTCGTGGCGCTCGCGCTCGGTGAGCCCGGTTCGGGCCAGGTCGCTCGCGATGTCGGAGACCTCGGTGTAGCCCACGTAGTAGGTGGACAGCTGGGCGCTGGTGAGCTGGGCGCGGCGCCACTTGCCGACGGCCTCGCCCTCCTCCTGGTGTCCGCGCTGGGTCATCAGGGAGATCGCTTCGGCCTCGGTGAGGTCTCCGGTGTGCAGGCGCACGTCCAGGATCGCGTTGATGATCATCCGCAGGCGCATCTTGAGCTGCACCAGGCGCAGGGCCAGGTCCTCGCGCCGGTCGCCGGACCAGCCGTGGCGGGCCAGCACCTCCTCGGCGTAGACCGCCCAGCCCTCCACGAAGGTGCCGCTCCACAGGACCCGGCCCACCCGGGTGCCGCCCTCGTGGCGGGCGGCGTGGGCGAGCTGGAGCGCGTGCCCCGGCACGGCCTCGTGGGCCATCAGGTTGCGCAGCATGCCCGCGTTGTACTCGCGGAAGAACGACTCCCGGCGCTCGGCGGGCCAGTCCTCGGGCGGCGGGGCCACCGCGACCAGGGTCGCCTGCTCCCCGGCCCGCGGGGCGAGGGGGCCGGGGGGCTCGCAGTAGGCCACCGACACCCCGCGGCGGGCCTCGGGCATCGGGACGATCCGGACGGGGTCGTCGTGGACCGTGACGACGTCCAGCGCGCGCACCCGCTCGTTCAGGTGCAGGAGGGCGTCGGCGCAGGCGGGGCGGACGGTGTCGGCGTCGGTGGCGCCCCGTGCGGCCAGCTCGGCGAGCGCCTCGGCCACCCCCTCGCGGCGGCGCGTCCCGCCCAGGTACTCGGCCGCCGTCTCGGCGATCGCCTCCTCCGTGGCGAGCAGGTCGCTCTCGGCACGCACCAGCAGCGCCTCGGGCGAGAGTTCGGAGTCGAGGGTGTACCAGAGCTGGGCGGCGAAGTCGCGCTCCCCCAGGCGGGGGTCGGCGGTGGCGGTCTCCAGCCGGTCCCGCAGCCAGGCCGCGTGCTCCTCCACGGCCGCCAGGGCGGCCTCGCGGGCCGGTTCCAGATTGGAGGGCGCTCCCGCGGCCAGGGCGGGCACGTCGGAGGCGAGCATGGCACGGGCCCCGGCCGCCTGGGCCAGGGCCGTCTCCACATGCACGCGGGGCATGCCGGAGCCCTCCGACAGGCGCGAGCGGGCGGTGGCGAGGTAGTCGGGCAGGGCCGCGCAGCGCGCGGCGAGCGCCGACAGGCGTTCGGGGAGGGGAAGGACCTCGCGCTCCACGAGAGCGTGCAGGACCTCGCCCGGCGAGTACAGCAGCGGGTCCCACGTGTGCGGGCGCAGTTCCGCGGTGTGCCACAGGTCGGCGCTGACGCGGGTCCGCAGCACCTCCAGGTCGACCCGGTCGCCGACGGGGACGAGGTCGGGGTCGATCTCGTCCAGGGAGCCGAGGGCGTCGGTGAGCACGGAGACGCGGCGCACGTCGGCCTCGGCGGAGTGGTCGGACAGGCGGGAGGCGCCACGGGTGTCGCCCAGTTCCAGCGCCCACTCGGGGGCGTCGTGGAGCAGGGAGTCGAGCACGCGCTCGGCCACCTCGCGGAACCGCCTGGTCATCGCCTCTGGGTCGGGCTGGGAGGAAGAGCTCATGGCGCCATGATGCCAGCACGGACGCCCGGTTCCCGTCCGACGGGAACCGGGCCGTGCTCTGTGCGGGACCCCGGCCCGGGTGGCCCTCCTAGCGCCAGGAGTTCTGGCCGCCCGTGGAAGTGGGCTGTCCGGCCGCGCCCTCGGGGTCCCCCACCGTGATGGCGTGCTCGACGAGGGTGATGAGCGTCGACTTGGTGGAGGCCTTGTCACGGGCGTCCACCTGGACGATCGGGATCTCCGGGCTGAGCGTCAGCGCGTCCCGGACCTCGTCGGCCGCGTGGGGGTAGTAGCCGTCGAACCCGTTGATCCCCACGATGAAGGGCAGACGCGCCTCCTCGAAGTAGTCGATCGCGGGGAAGCAGTCCGCCAGGCGGCGGGTGTCCACCAGCACGACGGCGCCGATGGCGCCCTTGACCAGGTCGTCCCACATGAACCAGAACCGGTGCTGTCCGGGGGTGCCGAACAGGTACAGGATCAGGTCGGAGTCGAGGGAGACGCGGCCGAAGTCCATCGCCACGGTGGTGGTCTGCTTGTCCGGCGTCTTTGCGAGGTCGTCCACCCCGACGCTGGCGCTGGTCATGACCGCCTCGGTGGTCAGCGGCACGATCTCGGAGACGGAGCCAACGAATGTCGTCTTCCCGACACCGAAGCCCCCGGCGACGACGATCTTGACCGACGTCATCGCGTTCCCCCCAGCACCGCCTTCCTCGGCTGGGCTAGAGCTTGCGAAGTCCACTGAGCACCCTTTCAAGCAGGTTGGTGTTGGGACGGGCGTCGTTGTTGAGCGAGGACCTGATCTGGACCAGTCCCTGCTCGGACATGTCCGCCACAAGCACCCGCGCCACACCGAGCGGCATCCGCAACAGCGCGGAGATCTCCGCCACGGAACGCCATTCCCGGCACAGGTCGCTGATCGCCTGCCATTCGGGCGTCAGCGTCCCAGACTCGTTGCGGGCCGCCGCGGTGGCCGAGATCAGGGCTTCCAGGGGAAGCTGCGACTTCGGCTTGGTGCGGCCCTTGGTCACCGCGTAGGGACGGACCAGAGAACTGGGCGCGCTCCCCGCAGCGGATCGTTGGTCGTACGGTTGTTGGATTGGTCGGGGAACATCTCCGCCGCCCGGAACCGCCGGCATTCCCCCCGTGGGGGGACCGCTCGGCTGTTGTCCGAACCACGAGGCGCTCCCGGCATCTCTACTGTGAGGTGCCACCACTTCCTCCTGTCGGTGGTGGTTCAGTGGATTCCCGAGGTGCGCGCCGTTGGTGTCAGCGCCCGCCCCGCCCGCTCGACGAGCAGGGTCATCTCGTACGCGACCAGACCCAGGTCGCTCTCAGCCGACGCCAGGACCGCGAGGCAGGAGCCGTCACTGATGGCCATGATGAGCATCAGCCCCCGCTCCATCTCCACGACGGTCTGGGCGACCGCTCCACCCTCGAACACCCGGGCAGCACCCTGCGTCAGGCTCGACAGGCCGGAGGCGATGGCCGCCAGCTGGTCGGCCCGGTCCGTGGGGAAGCCCGCCGACGAGGCCAACGGAAGGCCGTCAGAGGAGACGACGATCGCGTGGGCGACATCGGGGACACGGTCGGCAAAGTCAGTGATCAACCAGTTGAGTTCATTCACCTGTCGACTCATCTGATCTCCTGTCCAGTTTCGCCGGCTGGTCTCTGGGCACTGCTACCGCCGGCACGGCATGTGACAGCACTGCCTCTACGAACTGCCCGGCCCCTCCCGTGGGGGTGGCCGGGAGTCTGGTGTTCTGCTCTCGTCAAGCTGTGGGTAAGACGCGTCCGAGAAGCTCGGTAGATGCTATTGCATCCAGCCCCTGGGATTAAGGGGGACCCCGTCCCGCCGGGTTCCACTGAGGTCACCTCTCCGCCGGGCCTTCCCCGAGCCGGTCCCTGCCCTCGCGGACGCCCTTCTGGAAGCCCGAGAAGCGGTTGCGGACGCGGTCCGCGCTGCGTGCGGGCATCTGCTTGAAGTTCTCCGGCTTGGGCGCCGTCCCCGGAACAAGGTTTGCCTTGGGAACGCGTTTTGGCAAGCCCGAGGTGGTCAGCCCGTCCGCCTGGGGCTCCGCGGCGGTGCGCGCGGCCTTCCAGCCGCGGTCGGCCGCGGAGGTCCACCCTTGGTCGGAGCGGGTCCCCTGGGCGGGACGGGACGCCTGGTCGGTGCTGGCCGGGGAGCGCTGCTCCTGGGCCGCCGGGACCTGCTGGATCGGGCCGGTCTCGGTCGTGTCCACCGTGGGGCCGCCGCTGCGGCGCTTGAACCAGTTGGACTCGATCGCGTCGAAGATCGGCAGCGAGTCGCTCTCCTCACCCGACGGGGTGGGCGGCACGACGGTGTTGTTCGGCCCCTGGGCGCCACCGTAGCGGCGGGAGAGGTAGGCGGTCGAGCCGTACCCCTCGCGGGAGTCGATGCCCCCGGAGCGCCAGTTTCCGCCGTCCTGGGACGAGGGGACCGCCGGGAAGGTCTCGGTGTTGTCGTCGCGCTCCCTGGCGGCGGGACGCTCGTGGGCGCCGGTGTCGCGGCCTCCGAAGGCGTGGCCCGCGCCGTTGTCGGAGGAGGCTCCGGTGTGGCCGCCCGACTGCGCGCCGGTGTTGCCGAACGCGTCGTAGGACTCGTTCGCCGTGGGGCGGAACGCACCGGTGTCGGTGGCGGGGCGGCGGAACTCGCCCGTGTCACCGGTGGGGCGGCGGAAGGACCCCGTGTCGGAGGGCCTGCTGAAGGACCCGGTGTCCGACGAGCGGCCCACGGAGCCGCCGCCGAAGGAGTCTCCGCGGGGGCTCGGGTCGAAGAAGTTGCGTCCGCCGCTCTCGGGCTGCGGGCGCTGGGGCTCGTCGTCCTCGGAGGCGTCGTAGGGGTCGACGACGGGTCGGCCGTTGGCGCCGCCGGAGGAGGCGCCGGTGGTCCCGGCTCCCCTGGTGGTGTCCCACACCGAACCGGTGCTGGTGTTGCCCCACAGGTCCTGCCCGCTGGGCGGGTGCTCCTCGGGGTGGGATCCGGTGGGCTGGCGCCTGGGCAGGCCGCCCAGGTCGCCCGGGACGCTGCCGCTCTCCTGGGTCTGCCAGGGGTCGTTCGGCTCGACGGGCGCCGGGGTGGAGGCGAAGGCCGCCTCGGCGTCGGCGTAGGTGTTGGGCGCGCCCGAGGTGAGCTCGGGACGGCTGTCCGCGCCGCCCAGGGCGTGCTGGCCCTCGACCGGGGTGATCAGCAGGTCCGGCGGGAAGATGACGTGCGCGGTGGTTCCGCCGCCGTGCGCCTCCTCCAGGCGCAGCCTGACGCCGTGGCGGTGGGCCAGGCGCGAGACCACGAACAGGCCCATGCGGCGCGAGACCGCGACGTCGATGACCGGCGGGGCGGCCAGGCGGGCGTTGATCCCCGCCATGTCCTCCGGCGCCATGCCGATGCCGCTGTCGGTGACGTCGACCTGGACGCCGCCGTTGTCGAGGGTCTTGGCGCTGACCAGGACCTCGGTGTCGTGCGGAGAGAACGAGGTGGCGTTCTCCACCAGCTCGGCGACCAGGTGGATGACGTCGTTGACGGGGCGGCCGAGCACCGAGATGTGGGAGGGGGCGCGCACGTTGACGCGCTCGTACTGCTCGACCTCGGAGACGGCGCCGCGCAGGACGTCGACCAGCGGGACGGGCTGGGCCCACTTGCGGGTGTTGTCCTGGCCGGACAGGACCAGCAGGTTCTCGTTGTTGCGGCGCATGCGCGTGGCGAGGTGGTCCAGCTGGAACAGGTCGGAGAGGCGGTCGGCGTCCTGCTCGGACTGCTCCAGGCCGTCGATGAGGCGCAGCTGCCGTTCCACCAGGGTCTGGCTGCGGCGGGACAGGTTGACGAACATCGCGTTGACGTTGCTGCGCAGCGCGGCCTCGTCGGAGGCCAGGGTGAGCGCGACGCGGTGGACGTCGTCGAAGGCGCGGGCCACCTCGCCGATCTCGTCGTGGGTGTCGACCTCGATCGGGGTGACCTTGACGTTCTCGGGGACCGTCCCGGCCTCCTGCATCCGGTTGATCGCGTCGGGCAGGTCGCGCTCGGCGACCCGGCGCGCGCCGTCCTCCAGGGAGCGCAGGGGACGCACCAGGGAGCGGACCACGAGGGAGGTGAGGACGAAGACCGCCAGGAGCACGGCCGCGACGACGAGGAGGTCGACCAGGGCGCGGCCCATGGCCTCGTCGCGCAGGGTGTTGGCATCGGCGGCGATGCCCTGGGCGATGCCCTCCTCGACCGTCTGGAGGCGTCCCAGGGCCACGTCGGCGATCTCGCGGTAGTCCTCGGGGCCGTCGTTGGCGGTCACACCGGTGAGGTCGTCGCCGCGGTCGGCGCGGTACATCACGCGCATGCGCATCGTGGAGACCTGGCTGACCTCCAGACCGGTGAAGTTGTCGTCGAAGATCTGCCGCTGCTCCTCGGAGGCGGCCTGGACGAAGTTGGAGATCTCGCTCTCGTAGCGGGCGCGCGCGGAGTCGATGGCCTCGGCGATACCGCCGGTCATCGTGTTGCGGGCCAGGGAGTGGCCCATCAGCGCGGTCTCGTAGGAGAGCTGGTCCCGGGCGGTGGACAGCGCGGTCAGCGTGCGCACGCTCTCGCGCAGGTCGGTGTCGCCGGTCTCGTCCGCCATCGTCTGGTTGAACTCGGCCAGCGAGCGGGTGATCGTGCGGTACTTGGTGACCACCGGCAGGACGGTGATACGGGTCTCGTCGACCTCGGTGCGCAGGGCGTCCACCGTGGAGAGCTGGCTGCGCATGCTGGACAGGCGGCTCGCGGCGGTCTCGGTGTCCACCTCGCCCATGTCGTCCAGGCGTGCGGTGAGGGTCTGCTGGAGGTCGCGGGAGGCGTCGCGCTCCTCCTCCATTCGCTGGCGCAGCTCGTCCGAGCGCCGCGCGGGGTCGGCGTTGTCGGAGATGTAGACCGCGCTGGCGCTGCGCTCGTGGCCCAGCTGGTTGGCCAGCTCCACGATGAGAACGCCGACCTCGGCGCGGTCCTGGATGTGCGCGTGGGTGACGGTGGAGGCCGCCGCCTCGTAGACCCGCAGGCCGCCGAGCGCCAGGGCCACCGCGGTGGGGATGACGATGAGGGCCACCAGTCGGGAGCGCACCCGCCAGTTACGTGGCCGCCACCAGTCGGCTCTGCGCTTGGGCGTGGCATCGGCATGTTCGGCCTGCGCTGCCTCGCTCTGCGCGCCGGCCCCGTTTTTCGTCGCTCGTGTCGACACGGACCCTCGCAACCTTTCGTGTCACCGCTTCGAGCGGCTGATTGGACCCCAGGGGTCGACCGCTCCAACCGAAGGCTCTTCGGGGAAATCGGCACAGACCACGAGGTCCACCGAGCCGGAAGCGGCGGGAATGTGGGGAGATGTGAAGACTGTCCGCTGGACTCGCCTGGGATGAGAGGAGCCGCGCACCCGAAGACCTCCGTAGGTGCGCGTGCGGTGGATAGCGTACCAATGGGCGCGAAGGACTCGCTTCGGCGGTTTGACGGCGATCGGCGGGATCTTCTTCCCCTGACCGGTACATAATGCCTGTCATTCTCGGCATTATGGCCGATGTGCCAGGTCAGGGATAGCGTCCGAAACCATCCTGGGACTGAGGTAACTTTTTGGACACACCGCCAGCTTCCCCACCAACACCCCACTGACATGACATCGTGACAAGACGGTAGACGCAGGTCCCGGGGAGGAAGCGGAAATGCGTACCTCGTCATGTCCTGGATCACACACGCTCGGTGACAACGCGAAAGCGAAGGGTTCCATCCGCAGGAAAACCCGCGGACCCTCCGTACGCGCCTTTTCGGTCAGTACCGCGCTTCCGGCCGGCCTCGCGGTACTGCTCTGCCTCTCCACCGCCGCGCCCGGGGCCGCCTCCGACGGCGGCGACTCGGCGGGGACCGCGCTGGGGAACGTGCGGGTGGAACTGGCCGCGCTGCGCGCGGGCATGGAGACGCTGCGCCAGGAGGCGTCGGAGAAGATCGAGCACTACGAGGCCGAGCGCGAACGCCTCACCGAGCTGACCGAACGCAGCCGCGAGGCGGAGGAGCGCGCGGGGGAGGCCGACGAGCGCGGCGAGACGGCCCGCCTGGCCGCCGCCCGCCAGGCCGCCACCGCCTACAAGGGCGGCGGGCTGGGCATGGTCAACGCCTGGGCCGGGCCCGAGGGGCCCACCGGGATGCTCGAACGGGGCGCCTACCTGGCCCTGCTCGGTTCGCACCGGGAGGCCGACGTGGGCCGCGCCGAGGCCGCGCGGGTGGCCACCGACACCCTCGCCGGGATCGCCGAGACCGCGCGGACGGAGCAGGCCGAGGCGGTCGGGGACGCCAGGAGCGCCCGGGAGGACGCGGTGGAGGCCGTGGCCGACCAGGAGTCGGCACTGGAGGACCTGCTGGAGGAGCAGACCCGGCTGGAGGCCCGGCTGGCGGAGGTGCGCGACGCCGAGGCCGCGGAGAGGCGGCGCGAGGAGGCGCTGCGCGACGCGCGGGCCGCGAACTCCTCCGGGGGATCGGCGGAGGACGAAAAAGACAACAATGGCCATTGGCACAATGTCGAAAAGGACGGCGGGGAGGGGATTCCCATCGCGGAAAGCGCCGACCACGGGTGCACCGGGGGCGTCGCGGCCGCCCACGCCAACGGGCGGATCCCGGAGTCGGTGCTGTGCCCCCTGCCCCAGCCCGGCGAGCGGCTGCGCTCCGACGCGGCCGAGGCCTTCATCGAACTCGACGGCGACTACCGCGAGGCGTTCGGACGGCCGATGTGCGTGGCCGACTCCTACCGGCCCTACCACGAGCAGGTGCGCCTGTTCCAGGAGATGGTGCCCGGCATGGCCGCCCGGCCCGGGACGAGCCAGCACGGCCTGGGCCTGGCCGTGGACCTGTGCGGCGGCGTGAACAGCCTCGGCACCGCCGAGCACCAGTGGATGCTGGCCCACGCGCCCGCCCACGGCTGGCACAACCCGCCCTGGGCCCGCGGCGGCTTCGAACCCTGGCACTGGGAGTTCACGCCGTAGGGCCGTGACCACGAAGGTTCGCCGCGTCCCCCTCCGCCGTGATCTTGTGCTCATAGCGAGGTTCGAGCGCCGACATCGGCTATAAGTACAAGATCATCGCAGGTCAGAGCCCTCATGACACACCAGCAACGTTTCTGGCCAGTCCACCAGGGAGCGCGGCGGTCGCGGTCAGACCTGGGAGCCGACACGGACCTCGAAGGTACCCAGGACGTCGGCGTCCACGAAAAGCTCGTCGTCGGTCTCCAGCGGCGGGGTCGCCACCGGCAGCAGCGCGCGCACCCGCCCCGAGCCCGACACCAGCCACTCGTGCGCCGGGTCCACCAGGCCGCGGCCCAGCTCCCCCTCCTCCACCGAGGCGCTCACGCCCAGCGGCTCCCCCGGCACCTCGTCGGCGGTGGTCAGCACCGGTCCCAGGGTCAGCTGCACCGGCTGCCCCGCGCCGTCCAGCCACAGGCAGGCGGGCGTGTAGGCGCTCACCGGCGCCCCTCCCCCGGCGACGGCGGCCACGCCCACGCGGGCCGAACGCGCCCGGGGCGGCACGGCGTCGTCCGAGCCCCGCACCAGCTCCGGGGGGACCTGCCAGACCTCGTCGCCCGCCCGGACCGACACCGGCTCCGCAGGGACCAGCGGGGCGCACATGCGCGCCTCCGGCTCGACGATGATCTCGATCGGCTCGGCGACGGCGCGTTCGTGGGCCCCGGCCAGGACGTCACCGCCCGCCTCCAGCAGGTCGGCGAGGCGGACGGGGTCGGGGCTGCCCAGCACGTCGCCGTCGTCCAGGGCTCCGACGCGCTCGCTGCCGCCGCTCGGCGACAGATAGGTCACCCAGCGCATGTGCTTCTCCTTGTCCACCGCGGAAGGGGCGGCGTGCCCCCGCTCAGAGGGCGGCGGTGGGGCTGTGCTCCTTGCCCGTGCCCGCACACCCGCGGCAGGGCTCGTCGACGCGGAGCCAGACGATCACCCCGCTGCCGTCGCGGTGCGGCCGCTCGGGCCGCCACCAGCCCGTGCCGGAGCAGAACCGGCAGTCGACGCCGTCCTGCTCACACCATCCGCACGAGGAAATCGCACACCGGCTGTGTGTCGGTTCCCGCTCCATGCGCTCCCACCGTCTCCCGCGAAATCGCGACCAGCCTCGCACAGTCACCGCGCCGCGTCCACCCGGGAGGGCGTGAACGGGCGGGTCAGAGCGCTGCGGGGCGGTACGTGCGCGGGTCCCGGCGACGCCGGGACGCCCCGCGGCTCAGCCGGTCTCGCGGACGACCAGGTGGGTGCCGAGCATGACGGTCTCGGCCTCCGTCGTGCGCGGGATCGCCACGTCCACCAGGAGCCGCGCCATCTCCTGTCCCATCTGCACCGTGGGCTGGTGGATGGTGGTCAGCGGCGGGTCGCTGTGCTGGGCCATGACGGTGTCGTCGTAGCCCACCAGGGCCACGTCCCCGGGCACGCTCAGGCCGCGTGCGCGCAGCACCCGCAGTCCGCCGAGCGCCATCATGTCGGAGGCCGCGAACACCGCGTCGGGCTCCAGCCCGGTGTCCAGGAGCCGCTCCATCGCCTCGGCTCCCCCCTCCACGCTGAAGTCGCCCTGTACGACGAGCCTGTCGTCGACCTCCAGCCCTGCGGCGGCCATGACCTCGCGGTAGCCGCGCAGGCGCTCCACACCGGCGTTCATGTCCAGGGGGCCGGTGATGGCGGCCACCCGTCGGCATCCGCGCTCTAGGAGGTGGCGGATGGCCATCCGTGCCCCGCCGATGTTGTCGATGTCGACGCAGTAGGGCGCGGGCTGTTCGGGTGAGTGCGGGCGACCGCCGTGGACGACCGGCACCCCGGCCTCGTCCAGACGGGCCGAGAGCGGGTTGTCGCTGTGCAGGGAGATCAGCAGCGCCCCGTCCACGTGGAAGCCGCTGAGGTAGTCGCCCACGCGCTTGTGCTCGG
This sequence comes from Nocardiopsis synnemataformans, assembly GCF_965343085.1. NCBI lineage: Bacteria > Bacillati > Actinomycetota > Actinomycetes > Streptosporangiales > Nocardiopsidaceae > Nocardiopsis > Nocardiopsis synnemataformans. The sequence continues at coordinate 207,916 of NZ_CBDRFA010000002.1, forward strand.
CCTCGGTCCGGGCCGTGGTGAGCATGAGCTGGAGGTCGCGCTCGTGCAGGACCGAGCTCACACCGCGGATGATGTCGGCGAAGAAGGGGTCGGAGAACAGCCGGTCCCGGGGCTCGGAGACGACCAGCGCGATCGTGTCGGTGCGCCTGGTGACCAGGGTGCGCGCGGCCTGGTTCGGGCTGTAGCCGAGTTCGGCGATCGCGGCGTGCACGGCCTCCCGGGTGCGGGGACTCACCTGCGCGGACCCGTTGATCACCCGCGAGACGGTCCCTCGTCCGACCCCGGCGCGCTGCGCCACCATCTCCAGGGTCGGACGCTTCCGACCACCACCGATCTTGGCCACTTCGAGGCTCCCTCTGGGATCGTGTCCCGCCGCCCCGGGGCTGCTTCCCCGGGGCGGCGGCGTGTGCGACGGGCATCCACGGTCATACCCGCCCGGAACGACTGTGTGGGGTGCCCTTGGGGACACCCCACGATCCTTCCGCGGTTCGCCGGACCGCCGCCGCGTGCGCGGTGGCGGTCCGGCGCGATGCGGGACGTGCTCGGCGGACGCCTACCCCGCAACGCGACGGGCAGCGTACGCCGGACGCGTCCTAACGCTCGGGGAACTGCCCCGTCTTGGCCAGTTCGGCGTACCAGTGACCGCTGTCCTTGATGGTCCTGCACTGCGTCTCGTAGTCGACGTGCACGATGCCGAACCGGCGGGAGTATCCCCACGCCCACTCGAAATTATCCAGGAGCGACCAGGCGAAGTAACCGCGCAGGGGCACTCCGGCCAGGACGGCCTCCTTGGCCGCCCTCAGGTGGCCCTCGTAGTAGTCGATCCGGTCGGTGTCGTTGACCTCGCCGTTCTCGGTGACGGTGTCCTCGAAGGCGCACCCGTTCTCGGTGACGTAGAGGTCGATGCCACCGCTCTCCCCGGCCAGGCGGGCGAGCACGTCGTACAGGCCGGTGGGGTCGATCTCCCAGCCCATGTGCGTGACGGGCAGCCCCTGTGAGACGTGCACCTCCTCGGGCTCGGCACCGAGCCAGGCGCCGCCCTCACCGCTGACCAGCGCCGGGTCCAGGCCCTTGGCGGAGGCGGCGACGAACTCGGGCGAGTAGTAGTTGACGCCCAGGAAGTCCATGGGGGCGGAGGTGATGTCCAGGTCGCCGTCCTGGATGAAGGAGAAGTCGCTGACGTCGGCGAGGTCCTCCCTGACGTCCGCGGGGTAGCGGCCCTTGAGCAGGGGGTCGGTGAAGATGCGGTTGCGCACGCCGTCGGCGCGACGGGCGGCGCGGGCGTCCGCGGCGCTGGGGCCGTGGGGCCGGACGACCGCCTGGTTGTGGGCGAGGCCGACCCGGGCGGGGTGCCCGGTGGAGCGGATCGCCTCGACCGCCAGGCCGTGGCCCAGCAGCAGGTGGTGGGCGGCGGCCAGGGCCGCGGCCGGGTCCTTGTGGCCCGGCGCGTGGTGGCCGTTCTCGTAGCCGAGGAACGCCGAGCACCAGGGCTCGTTGATGGTCATCCAGTTGCTGACGCGGTCACCGAGGGCCTCGGCGACGACCTGGGCGTAGTCGCGGAAGCGGTAGGCGGTGTCGCGGTGGGGCCAACCTCCCGCGTCCTCCAGCGGCTGGGGCAGGTCCCAGTGGTAGAGGGTCGCCCAGGGCTGGATCCCGGCCCCCAGGAGGGTGTCCACCAGGCGGTCGTAGAAGTCGATCCCGGCCTGGTTCACGGCGCCGGTGCCCTCGGGGATGATCCGCGGCCAGGCGACGGAGAAGCGGTACGCGCCCAGGTTGAGCTGGCTCATGAGCGCGACGTCGTCGGCGTAGCGGTGGTAGTGGTCGTCGGCGGGGTCGCCGGTGTCTCCGCCCAGGACCTTGCCGGGTGTCTCGGCGAAGGTGTCCCAGATGCTGCGGCCTCGGCCGTCGGCGGTCGTGGCGCCTTCGATCTGGAACGAGGCGGTGGCCGCCCCCCAGAGGAAGCCCTCAGGGAAATCGTTGCGGTTGTTCACTGCTGGTGTACGCACCTTCCATGACGAGGGGACATCGTTTGGGAGCGCTCCCATAAAAGAAACAGAGAAGTACCTTGATGTCAATCAACAGCCTTCGCACCGCAATCCAAACGTTACGGGAAAGCGGTGGTGGCGACGGTTCCGGGGCGCCCCGTAACCGGCTCCGCACCGTGTCGCGGCGGCCGCGCGGCGGGATCCCGCGGCGCGGCCCGCACGGCCGCCCGACGCCACCCTCAGGTGCCCTCACCGCCGACGGGGACCACGACGCCCTGCCAGCGCTCCTCCATGAACGCGCGCACCTCGTCGCTGTGCAGGAGTTCGTCGAGCCGGACGATCTCCTCGTCGCCGATGTCGTGCGTGGGCACCACCAGCCCGTTGGCGTAGGGGTTGTCCTCGGTCTCCTCCCAGGCCAGCACGTTGGCGGTGGAGACCAGGTCGGCCTCCAGGGCGTAGTTGCCGTTGACGACCGCCGCGTCCAGGTCCTGGAGCGAGCGCGGCAGCTGGGCCGCCTCCACCGGCGTGATCGTGACGTCGAGCGGGTTGTCCTCGACGTCGTCGACCGAGGGCGCCTCGTCGCCCGTGTCGGCCAGGGTGATGACGCCCTCGGTGTCGAGCAGGTCCAGGGCCCGGCCCATGTTGGAGGTGTCGTTGGGCACGCCGATCTGCGCGCCCTCGGGCAGGTCCGCCAGGTCGGTCAGCTCCTGGGAGTAGACGCCGAAGGCCTCCAGGTGCACGTCCGTCACGTAGCTCAGGTCCGCGTCCGGGTTGCCCTGGAGGTACTCCTCCAGGAACGGCCGCGTCTGGTAGTAGTTGGCGTGCAGTTCGCCCTCGGCCAGCGCCGCGTTGGGCTGGTTGTAGTCGGTGTACACGGACACGTCCAGGGCCAGGCCCGCGTCGGCCGCCAGGTTCTCGTCGACGAACTCCAGGATCTCGGCGTGCGGCGTCGGTGTGGCGCCGATCCTCAGGACGGTCACGTCCTCCCCGCCGGTCTCCTCCTGGGCCCGCTCGCTGGGGCTGCCGCAGGCCGCCAGCAGCACCGCCGCCGTCGCCGCGGCAGCGGTGCCCCGCGCCGCGCGCCTCCTCGTGTCTCCGGTCATCGCCGTCTCCCTCCGTGCCGTCAGGACAACTCGTGGGGGGGAGGGGGTTGGTCTGTGTGTACCCGGTCGCGTCAGCGCCGCGCCAGGCGGCGCACCAGCAGGTCGCCCAGGCTCTGCGCGATCTGCACGATGACGATGAGCAGGATGACGGTGGCCCACAGGTAGTGATCGTTGAAGCGCTGGTAGCCCTCACGGATGGCCAGGTCGCCCAGGCCGCCGCCGCCGATGGCGCCGGCCATCGCCGAGTAGGAGATGAGGGTGACCACGGTCATCACCAGGCCCGCGATGAGTCCGGGCATGGCCTCGGGCAGCATCACCTTGCCCACGATGGTGACGCGGCGGGTGCCCATGGCGTGCGCGGCCTCGACGACCCCGCGGTCCACCTCGCGCAGGGAGGTCTCCACCAGGCGGGCGAAGAAGGGGATCGCGCCGATGCTCAGGGGCACGATCGCGGCCGTGGGGCCCAGGGTGGTGCCCACCAGGAGGCGGGTCAGGGCGAGCACCGCCACCATCAGGACGATGAACGGCAGCGAGCGGCCGATGTTGACGACGGCGCTGAGCACGGCGCGCACGGCGGGGGCGGGGATGAGCCCGCCCCGGTCGGTAGCCACCAGCAGCACGCCCAGCGGCAGGCCGAACAGGACGCTGACGACGGTGGCCCACCACACCATGTAGACGGTGTCCAGGGTGCCCAGCCACAGGTCGGGCCACATCGCGGGCCAGGCCTGGACGAACGCGACGACGGCGTCCCAGGGACCGGTTGCCCCGGCAGCGGCGGCGAGGTGGAGGACGTCGGCGGGGTTGGTGCTCACTTGCGGGCCTCCTCGACCAGCAGGCCGTGCTCGGACAGGTAGGCGAGCGCCTGGTCGCGGCGGTCGCCGCGCAGGTCCACGCTCAGGCGGCCCACGGACTGCCCGGCGACCTCCTCCACGCCGCCGCCCAGGATGTTGACGTCCACGTCGAAGCGGCGGGTGAGCTCGGACATGAGCGGCTCGTCGAAGGAGCGCGGGTAGGTGACGTAGACCGTGTCGGGTCCGCCGTGCGCGGGCAGCGGGAAGAGCGAGCGCGCCAGCAGCGAACCGGGGGTGCCGATGAGGTCGAGCACCCGGCCCGACTCCAGGAACGCGCCGTTCTCCATGATCGCCGCGGAGTCGCAGATCCGCTTGATCACGTCCATCTCGTGGGTGATCAGCAGGATGGTCAGGCCCAGCTCGTCGCGCAGGCGGCGCAGCAGGGCGAGGATGGCGTCGGTGGTGGCCGGGTCGAGCGCGGAGGTGGCCTCGTCGCTGAGCAGCACCTTGGGGTCGGAGGCCAGCGCGCGGGCGATGCCCACCCGCTGCTTCTGACCGCCGGAGAGCTGGGAGGGGTAGGCGCGCGCCTTGTCCCCCAGGCCCACGAGTTCGAGGAGTTCGCCCACGCGCCTCCTGCGGCGGGCGCGGTCGACGCCGGAGACCTCCATGGGGAAGGCCACGTTGCCCGCGACGGTGCGCGAGGACAGCAGGGCGAAGTGCTGGTGCACCATGCCGATGCGGCGGCGGGCCACTCGCAGCCGCGCGCCGCGCAGCGCGGTGAGCTCCTCGCCGACGACCCGGACCGTGCCGGCGTCGGGGCGCTCCAGGAGGTTGACCGAGCGCAACAGGGTGCTCTTGCCCGCGCCGCTCTGGCCCACGACACCGAAGATCTCGCCGGGCTCGACGTGCAGGTCGACCCCGTCCAGGGCGGTCACCCGGTGCTTCTTCAACCTGTAGGCCTTGTGGAGGCCCACTGCGTCAATCACGGTGTTCCCATCGACGTCTGGCGGTGGTGTGGCGCCCGGCGGGGATCCGGCACGGGCCCGTCGCCCGCGTTCGAGCGTACGGAGCGCCCCGCGGGCGCGGGCGACGGCGCGCCGGTGGTCGGGCGGGCGCCGACAGCGGTGGCGCGCCCGCGCGGGGCGGCTGGTTCGGGGACGCGCCGCCCCGGCGGCGGTCTCCCCTACTCCCCGGTGTCCGGGGGCTGCGGGCGGGTCCACGGGACCGGGCGGACACGACAGCGTCCGCCGGGCAGCGGCAGACACCGCTCGGCGGTGTCCGACCGCGTGGGCGCGGTGGTCGCTGGGTCGTGCGCGGGAGCCTTCACGTTTCCTACTCAACCACGGGGAAAAGGGTCGGTTCACCGGATTTCGCTGTTCGGACCGGGTTACATCCACCACATCGGGGCTCCCGCGGCACGGTGTATTCGTCCCGTCCCTCCCGAATCCCCGCGCGAGTGCCTACACTCATGACGGTCCCGTTACTCCCGCCCCCGGCCCCCGGGCGTGCGCGAGAGGCCAGGGCCGGAGGCCGCTCCCGCGGCTGTCGGCCCCGCTTGGGAAACGACGAGAAACAGCGCCCGCTCCGCTCCCGTGCCCGGGGGCCGCGCGGGCCCGAGGAGCGACCACACCGTGCAGCCCGACGATCTGAGCCGAGTGGACGATTTCGCCGACTTCTGGGCTCCCGACCCTCCCGAACTCAGCTGGCCGGACCGCGCCCGGGCCCTGGCGGGGCTCCTTCCCGCCGCCGCGCGCCCGGGCCGCGCGCGTGTGGCGGCGCTGGCGGTGGCCGTGCTGGGGAGCTTCCTGTTCGCGCCCCAGAGCACGGTCTCGGCGGCGCCGGTGCCCGGTGAGCCGGAGGACATGGGCTCCCTCCAGGACCGCGCGGAGGCCCTGAGCGAGGAGTTCAACGGCGAGCTGCGCGACATGGAGGGCGTCATCCAGGAGGCCGAGCGCGCCGAGGAGCGGGCCCAGAGCACCCGCGAGGACGTGGACGCCGCACGCGAGCAGGTGCGCGCCCTGGCGGTGGCCACCTACACCAGCAGCGGGATCGACCTGTCGATGTCGCTGTTCGTCGAGGCCGAGCCCGACGAGGTCATCGACCGCGCGGTGGTGATCAACTACCTGTCCACCAGCAACCAGGACAAGATCGACCAGCTCAGCCAGGCCCTGGAGCGCGACGAGACCGCGCAGGAGAACGCCGAGGAGCAGCTGGCCGCGGCCGAGGAGGACCTGGACGAGCTGGAGGGGCGCCGCGAGGAGGTCCAGGAGATGATCGCGGACCACCCCGTGCAGCCGATGGGCGGCCCGCTCAACATCACCCCGCGCACCGAGCAGATGCGTGAGCTGATCATCGAGGAGTTCGGCGAGGGTACCGAGTACGGCGGTGTGGGCTGCTACCGGGCGGTCGGCGGCTGGGTCGTCGGCGAGCACCCCAAGGGCCGCGCCTGCGACTTCATGGTGGACCCCAACGGCAACACCCCCATCCCCGAGCAGGTCGACCGCGGCTACGCGATCGCCGAGTGGGCCAGGGAGAACGCCGACCGCCTGGGCATCATGTACATCATCTACCGGCAGCAGATCTGGGACATCCGCCGGGGCGACGAGGGCTGGCGCGACATGGCCGACCGCGGCAGCATCACCGAGAACCACTTCGACCACGTGCACATCTCGATGTTCTGATCCGGCGGCGCCCGCGGCGGACGCCCCATTACCCCGCGCGGGACGCGACCGCGCGGGGAACGGCGTCACGATTGCGTCACATGCGGGATGAGTTCCTGCACAACCGACACGAAACAGTGACGATTCACCCTGCTACCCCCGGTCTGACCTGCCCAGGGGACACCACTCGCGGCTAGGATGCACACGTCCCGGCCCGGGCCGAAGGACGTCTTCGGCCTCATCCGACCGCCGCCCCCGGTGGTCGGTCCCCCGGTCCACCGCAACCTCCACACGGAGGCGGGGAACGCCCGCCCACTCCCCCGCCCTCGCCCGCGGGACGGCAGTGGCGACAGGTGCGCCTCCCCCACACGGTCACCGTGTCCCTTCCGGGGTCGCACGGGAAGCCGTGAGAACCCAACGGCGCACACACGCGTCCCAGACAACACGGTCATCACACACGGGCGAGGGGAGCCATGAGCGAAAACGGACCATACAACCAGCCGCCGCAGAACCCATACGGCGGTGGGGACAACAGTGGGAGCCAACCGCCCTACGGCCCGCCCCACGGCGCCCCCTACGGCGACCCCGGCACCGGTGGGCAGCCGCCCTACGGCGGCCCCGCGGGTTTCCCCGGCCCCCAGGAGCAGCAGATGTACGGGGGCGGCCAGCCGCCCTACGGCGGCGGTCCCGGCGGCCCCGGATACCCCCCTCCGCCCCCGCAGCAGCCCCAGGGCGGCGGCAGCAAGGCGGGCCTGTGGGTGGTGATCGGCGGCGGCGCCGTGATCATCGTCCTGGTCATCGCGGTCGTGGTCGTGCTCTTCACCAACGACGGCGGACAGCAGACCGTGGCGCCCGAGCCCGAGCCCTCCCCGAGCGCGGAGGCGACCACCGGCGGCGAGGAGACGACCGAGCCCACCACCGACGCGGCCCCCGCGGGCGAGCCCCCCTACGCGGTGCCCGCCGAGCCCTGCGACGCCTTCACCGACCAGGTGCTCTCCGACTTCCTGATCCAGGACGAGGGCGACAAGTACGTCCAGGACAACAACTCCTACTGCGAGAGCCTGGAAGGGGCTGCCCCGGAGGGCAACCCGTCCGAGAGCTACGCGATGTTCGAGATCAGCTACCAGGTCCCCTACTCCGCCGCCGACTCCGTCGAGGCCGCCACCACCGACTTCCAGTCCGGGGTGCAGGAGCTCAGGGGTGAGGGTGACTACAACACCTTCTACGACTCCGCGAACGTGGAGGAGGACAAGGAGGTGGACCTCGGCGACGAGGCCCACTACGTCCTCACCAAGTACGACTTCCTGGGCGAGGACATCCCCGAGGCCACGCTGCTGATCCGCACCGCCAACCTCAACATCCGGGTCCAGTACCAGATGCACCCGCCCTTCACCGAGGGCGCCTCCGCCGAGGACCTGGTCATGCCCGACAACGTCGAGGAGCTCATGCTCAACGCCGGCGCCGAGGCGCTGGCTCTGGTCGGCAGCTGAGACGGCTGACCGGACACGGTGTGAGGGGCCGCGGCGTTCGCCGCGGCCCCTCACGCGTGTCAGTCCCCGGTGGTCAGGCGCCCGGCAGGTCGGCGCGCACCCGGCGGGCCGCCTCGACCATGTTGCGCAGGGCCTGCTCGGCCTCGGCGTAGCCGCGCGTCTTGAGGCCGCAGTCGGGGTTCACCCACAGGTTCTGGGCGTCGACGTGCGCGACCGCCAGGCGCAGCGCCCCCTCGATCTCCTCCACCGAGGGCACCCGCGGGGAGTGGATGTCGTACACGCCCGGGCCGATCCCGCGCCTGTAGCCCCGGCCGCCCAGGTCCCGCACCAGCTCCATGCGCGAGCGGGCCGCCTCCACGCTGGTGACGTCGGCGTCCAGCGCCTCGATGCCGCCGACGATCAGCCCGAACTCCGAGTAGCACATGTGCGTGTGGACGGTCGTGGACGGCGACACCCCCGACGTGGCCAGGCGGAAGGAACCCACCGCCCAGTCCAGGTACCGCTCCCGGTGCTCCGAGCGCAGCGGCAGCAGTTCGCGCAGGGCCGCCTCGTCCACCTGGATGTGGCGGATCCCGGCGCGCTCCAGGTCGGCGACCTCGTCGCGCAGCGCGAGGCCCACCTGGCGGGCGGTCTCGCCGAGCGGCTGGTCGGTGCGCACGAACGACCAGGCGAGCATGGTGACCGGACCGGTCAGCATTCCCTTGACCGGCTTGTCGGTGCGCGACTGGGCGTAGGTGGTCCACTCCACCGTCATCGGTGTGGGGCGCGAGACGTCGCCGAACAGGATCGGCGGGCGCACGCACCGCGAACCGTAGGACTGCACCCACCCGTTCCGGGTGGTGGCGTAGCCCTCCAGCTGCTCGGCGAAGTACTGGACCATGTCGTTGCGCTCGGGCTCGCCGTGCACGAGCACGTCCAGGCCGATCTCCTCCTGGAGCGCGATCACGCGGTCGATCTCCTCGCGCAGGACGGCCTTGTAGGCGTCCTCGGCCAGTTCGCCCCCGCGGTGGGCGGCGCGGGCGCGGCGCAGCTCGGCGGTCTGGGGGAAGGACCCGATGGTGGTCGTGGTGAGCGGGGTGTCGGTGGGCCTTCCCCGCTCCTGCGGGCGCTCGTAGGCGTCCGGGCCCAGGGCGTCGAGCCGGGCGCGTACGCGCGCGTCGGTGAAGGCGGGGGGACGGACGCCGCCCTGTCCGGTGTACTCGGCCTCGGCCCCCTCGGACAGCGCACGGCCGAGCAGGGCCGTCTCCTGGGCCTTCTGCCTGGCGAAGGCCAGGGCCCCGCGCAGCTCGGGGGCCAGGGAGGTCTCGGCGTCCAGGTCCAGGGGCACGTGCAGTAGGGAGCAGGAGGTGCTCACGGTGAGCTCGTCGGTGAGGGCCAGCAGGGTGCCGAGCGTGGCCACGGCGGCCGGGACGTCGGTGCGCCAGACGTTGCGGCCCTCCACCACGCCCGCGACCAGGCGGGTGGCACCCAGACCGGAGACCCGCACCAGGTCGTCCACGCCCTCGTCGTCGGTGACCAGGTCCAGGCCGACCGCCTCGACCGCGGAGTCCTTGAGGACGCGCAGGGCGGCGGAGCCGATGGAGCCGAAGTAGGTGGACACCAGCAGGGAGGGGCGGTCGGCGACCGCCCCCAGGCGCTGGTAGGCGCGCTCCAGGTGGCCGACGGCGGCGCGGCCCTCGTCGGTGGCCAGGATCGGCTCGTCCAGCTGGACCTCGGTGGCACCCGCGGCCCGCAGGTCGCCGAGCAGCTGGGCGTAGGCGTCCAGGAGCTGGTCGAGCAGCTGGACGGGCTCCCAGCCCTCGGGGGCGCCGTCGGCGGGCTTGGCCAGCATCAGGAAGGTGAGCGGGCCGACCAGGACCGGGCGGGTGTGGAAACCCGCCTCGGCGGCCTCGCGGAACTCGGCGACGGGCTTGTCGCCCACCAGGCGGGGTCGGGTGCCGGGCGAGAGTTCGGGGACCAGGTAGTGGTAGTTCGTGTCGAACCACTTGGTCATCTCCAGCGGCGGAGCGTCCTGCTCGCCGCGGGCGAGCGCGAAGTAGCGGCGCAGCTCCTCCTCGCGGTCCGGCGCGGCGGCGGGCGGGGCGAAGCGGGAGGGGACCAGGTCGAACAGGACCGCGGTGTCCAGCACGTGGTCGTAGTAGGAGAACGTGTTGGAGGGGATGTCGTCGACACCGGCCTCGCGCAGCTGGGCGTAGACGCCCAGGCGCAGCTCGGCGGCGACCGCGTCCAGTTCACGGGCGGTGGTGCGGCCCCTCCAGTGGGACTCGCAGGCGCGCTTGAGCTCGCGGTCGGGGCCGATGCGCGGGTAGCCGTGCACGCTGGAGCGCACGGAGGGGCGGGGCCCGCCCGGGGCCGCGGACGGCGTGGGGGTCGTGGTCATGAGCTTCTCTCCCTCGTCGAAAGCCGGGTACCGGCCGCGAGGGGGAGGAGAGGGGTGGGCACGCCGACGGGCGCGCCTCGGGCGCGCACTGGACCTGCCACCGCCTCCGGCCCTCCCTCGGGGCGCGGGACCACCGGCGCCGCGGGTGCGCCGCCGGGTGGAGGCAGGTCTTCGGACTCGGGGGCGCGGGCGGTGCGGACACCGCTCCTCCTAATGGCCGCCGCTTCCCGGTTTCCGGTCTTCGCGACCGGCACTACCAGTGCTCATGGCGACGTTCGTTCCCCCATACCGCTGCGGGGCAGTCCCGGACTCACACCGGGTTCCCTCTTGCGACATGGTTCCGCCCCGTCCGGGCCGGGCCCGCGAGGTGGATCATGTACCTTCCACGGCTGCAAGTATAGGGAGGGCCCCTTCGCCCCTGTACCCGGCGTGCGGCCCCATGCGCCCGACCCGGACGGTGAGAACCCCCGGCCCACGGTCGGCGTCACACACGAAGTCAAGCGTTGCGCGGGTGAGCCTCCCCTCTGCTCCCCGCGGACGTTCGTCTGAGCGATGAACGTGGAGATTCCCTCGTGAATAAGCAGTCCCGCCTCGCCATGGCACCGGACCACCCCCTGATCACGGTCGTGGTAGCCCTGGCGGTCCTGGCGGGCATGGTGTTGTTGGCCACCCGCTCCTCCGGCGAGTCCGAGCCCCCGGAGCAGACGCACGGAGCGCCGGTCTCCGAGAGCGAACCGCCGCCCCCGGCCTCCGGCGACCCCGGCGGGCTGACCGAGGTGGACGCGGCCGCCGTGGCGGGCGTGGAGGAGGCCGAGCTGCCCTACGACGGGGATGTCTCCGTCACGGTGACCTACCCGGTGGTCCCCAACGCCGAGCCGCTGGCCGACTTCCTGGAGCGTGAGCTGACCGACGAGGTGCACGCCTTCGAGGCGGCCAACCCCGGCGCGGTCTCCTTCGAGGCGGAGTGGAACCTGACCGCGGCGCGCGACGGCCTGCTCGGGGTCCGCATGACCCGGGTCGAGACCGACTCCGAGGGGTCCCGGGAGGGGTACACCACCTACTGGTACGACACCGCGACCGCGGCGCACCACCCCTCCGCTGCCCTGGTCGGCGGCCAGGAACAGCTGGAGGAGCTCAACGGCCTGGTGCGCGGCGCCGTCGGGAACGGGGACGGCGGGGAGGGCTCGGCCGACCCCGACGTCATCCACCCGATCAGTTCCCTGTACGACTCGGTGGGCTTCAACCCCGACGGAGACCTGGTCGTGGAGTTCGACGCCGGGCAGGTCGCCCCGGCGGAGGAGGGCCGCACGCGCGCGGTGGTCGACGCCGGTGAGGCCGAGGGCCTGCTGTCCGAGCTGGGCCTGCGCGTGCGCGACGCCGCGACCGTGGGCGTCGAGGACTTCTCCATCGCCGCCCCGCCCCAGGCCGACAAGGACGGCCAGGAGGACGGACCCGTGCCCGGACAGGTGTCCGCGGTGGACTCCGACGTCGACTGCTCCGACCCCGACACCAAGTGCGTGGCGCTGACCTACGACGACGGCCCCGGCGGGCGCACCCCCGAACTGCTGGACGCCCTCGCCGAGTACGACGCGCGGGCCACGTTCTTCGTCACCGGCAACCCCGTCATGGAGCACCCGCACACGGTGCGGCGCGCCTACGCCGAGGGGCACGAGATCGCCAACCACACCCTGAACCACCCCGACCTGGCCGGTCTGGGCGCGGGAGGGGTGCGCTCGGACCTGGACGTCGTGCAGGCGCTGGTGTACCGCGAGACGGGCTACAGCATGGACCTCATGCGCCCGCCCTACGGCTCGACCGACGAGGGCGTGGCCTCGGTGACCGCGGACATGGGCCTGGCCCAGATCCTGTGGAGCGTGGACACCCTCGACTGGAAGGACCGCAAGGCCTCGGTGATCCACGACCGGGCGGTGGAGGGCGCTTCGGACGGGGCGATCATCCTCATGCACGACATCCACGGCACCACCGTCGACGCCTCCCGCACGATCATCCGGGAGCTGGACGAGCACGGGTACACCATGGTCACGGTGTCCCAGCTGCTCGGGACCACGACCCCCGGCGAGACCTACGTCGACGGGGTCCCCGACGCCCCGGAGGAGAGCGCCGAGCCCTCCGAGGGGGCCGGGGAGCACGGTGAGGAAGACGAGCAGGCTCCCTAGGGAGACCCGAGAGGCTTCCGAGGAGTCCTGAGGGCGCGGCGTCACGGCGCGGTGAGCGGCCCGGGAGAGGATGTCCCCGGGAGAGGGCTTCGGGGCCGCGACCGGTGGGACCCACGGTGCGCGGAGCCGTGTGAGGGCACCGGGTGACGTGGGAAGGGCGCCCCGCGGGGGCGTTCCCGGTCTCCGGCGCGTCCCCCGTCCTGTGGCGGTGACCACATGTGGTCACCGTCACGGGACGGGGGACGGCGTCCCCTATGTTGCTCCCAGCAGCAGCCGTGTTGGCCACCCGCTGAGGGATGAGGGAGTCCGGTGTTGTCGTCGACTCGAGTCCACCCGAACGAGGCCGCCCCGCGCCCCGGGGCCGGGGGGAACCGGCCGTGGGAGCGCAGAGCCCGGTGGCCCGGGGCGGCGCTGGTCGCGCTGGTCCTGCCCCTGGCCGCGTGCAGCACCGAGGGGGTCGCCTCGGGGGGTGGGGAGGACCCGGAGCTGATCACGGTGGTGGTGGAGGAGCCGGGGGACGGGGTCACCGAGTGGCGCGGGGACGCCTCCGACTTCGAGGACCACCCGTACAGGCCCGAGGGGCTCGCGATCGACGTCGCCTACCCGGTGTTCGCCGGGGCGGACGCCTTCGCCGAGGAACTGGCCGCCCAGGTGGACCAGGAGGTGCGGGACTACCGGGGCGCCAGCCGGGACCCGGTGAGCCTGGGCGTCGACTGGGAGGTGGTCGCCGCCGGGAACGGGGTGCTGGGTGTGCGCCTGGTACGCACCGAGGAGGACTTCCACGGGCTGCGCCAGGGGTACGGGACGTACTGGTACGACGCGTCCACCGGCCACACCGCCTACTCCACGGAGCTGCTGACCGACGACGCGGCACTCCGGGAGCTCAACGGGATCGTCCGCGCCTCGTTCGCCGAGGAGGAGGCCGTGGACGCACGGGGCCTGCACCCGGTGATGCGCACCTACGACTCGATGGGGTTCAACGCCGACGGGGACCTGGTGGTGGAGTTCGACGACGGGCACCTGTCCCCGATCGTGGAGGGCCACCCCCCGTCCTCGGAGCCGGGGAGGATGGTCGCGGTGGTGCCCGCCGAGGAGGCCGCGCCCCTGCTGTCCGACCTGGGCGAGCGTGCGCGGGAGGCCTCCATGGCGGAGGAGCCCGTGCTGACCGTGGAGGCGCCCGCCAGCGAGTCCCCGACCGAGCCGCGGGTGCCGGGGGTGGTCTCGGCGGGAGCCCCGGACCTGGACTGCGCCGAGGCCAAGTGCATCGCGCTGACCTTCGACGACGGACCGGTCGCGACGACTCCGGCACTGCTGGACCTGCTGGCGGAGGAGGAGGTGGCGGCCACCTTCTTCCTCAACGGCAACCCGGCGCTGACCCGGCCCAGCGTGATCCGGCGCACCTACGCCGAGGGTCACGAGATCGGCAGCCACAACCATCTGCACGAGCACATGCCCGAGGCCTTCGAGGGGGAGGAACTGGCCCACCAGGTGGCCGCGGTGAGCGCGATGGTGCGCCGCCAGACGGGACACACCGTGGAACTGTTCCGGCCGCCGTTCGGCGACAGCTCGCCGGAGGTTCTGGAGGAGATCGGCCGTCAGGGCATGGCCGAGATCCTGTGGAGCCAGGACAGCGAGGACTGGACCGACATGAGCCGCGACGAGGTCGTGGAGAGCGTGGTGGACGGGGCCCGGCCCGGAGGTGTGGTGCTGCTGCACGACCCCCTGGAGCCGACCCTGGCCGCGGTCCCCGAGATCATCGAGCGGCTGCGGGCGGACGGGTACGAGTTCGCGACCGTCAGCCAGGTCTACGACGGCCCGGAGGCCGGGAAGAGCTATCCGCCCGAGGGGTTGTCCGCGCCCGCCGGTTCCTGAGGCCCGCGGGCGGGTGGGGCACGCGCGTCGGCGGCCGGTGGGGAGCGTCCCACCGGCCGCCGCGTCCGTGGAGCGGCGTCGCGCCCCGCCCGTCGCGGCGGGCCCGGCTGTTGGTGGCGGGCCTGGCTGTTGGTGGCGGGCTCAGCCCTGGGCGGTGGCCGCTGCGGGATCGGCACCCCGCCCGGCACCGGCTGCCGGGGCGACCGGCGCGGGGACGTCGGCCCCGACGACCTCGTTGATGGAGCGGTGGCCGGAGGCCCGCACCAGTCGGGCGAGGCCGCGGTTGATGCGACGGGGCCAGAGGGGACCGCCGTAGATGAGACCGGTGTAGCCCTGCACGAGGCTGGCCCCCGCGCGGATGCGGAACCAGGCGTCCAGGGGCGTCTCGATGCCGCCGACGGCGATCAGGGTCACCCGGTCGCCCACTCGGGCGCGCAGGCGGCGCAGCACCTCCAGGGAGCGCCGTTTGAGGGGGGCGCCGGACAGGCCGCCCGCACCGGCGGCCTCCACCTGCGCCGCGGGGGTGGTCAGGCCCTCGCGGGAGATGGTGGTGTTGGTGGCGATGATGCCGTCGAGCCCCTCGGCCAGGGCGAGGTCGGCGACGGCGTCGACGTCCTCGTCGGCCAGGTCGGGGGCGATCTTCACCAGGAGGGGCAGGTCCGGGCGACCGGCCTCGGCCAGGGCCTCGCGCACGGCGGCCAGGAGCGGGCGCAGCTGCTCCACGCCCTGGAGGTTGCGCAGCCCGGGGGTGTTGGGCGAGCTGACGTTGACCACCAGGTAGTCGGCGTAGCGGGCCAGGCGCCGGGCGCTGAGGGCGTAGTCGGCGGGGGCCTCCTCCTCGGGCGTCACCTTGGTCTTGCCGATGTTGACGCCGAGCACGGGACGGCGCCCGCCGCGCCGGTGGTGGAGGCGTTCGGCGACCAGGGCCGACCCCTCGTTGTTGAAGCCCATCCGGTTGACGATCGCGCGGTCGGCCACCAGCCGGGACAGGCGCGGTCGGGGGTTGCCCGGCTGGGGCTGGGCGGTGACGGTGCCGACCTCCACGAAGCCGAAGCCGAGCGCGGCCAGCCCGGAGGGGCTCTCCGCGTTCTTGTCGAAACCGGCCGCGAGCCCCAGCGGACCGGGGAACTCCTGCCCGAGGGCGTGCACGGTCAGCTCCGGCTCACGCGGACCGAACACACCGTTCATGGCGGAGGCCACGGCGGGCAGGGCGGTCACGCCGCGCAGCGCGGCGAAGCTGAGCTTGTGGACCTTCTCCGCGTCCATGTGGCGCAGGACCGAGCGGAAGAGCATCTGGTAGAACACGGTCATCCGTTTCCCTCGCCCTCGCGCTCGGCGAGGAAGCGTTCGAGTTCGGCGCCGAGCTCGTCGGCGGTGGGCAGCTGGGCGTCGTCCTCGGCCAGCGGGAGCGTGGGACGTTCCTGGGGGTCGGTCCGCGAGGACATGATGTCGTCGTACTGGCGCTCCAGGTTGGCCACGACCCGCTGGATCTCCTCGGAGGCCATGACCTGCTCCGCGATGTCGACGTCGGTCGCCGCGGCGACCTCCTCCATCTCCGTGGTGGGCAGGGCCAGGCCGGTGGCCCCGGCCACGTACTCGGCGGCGGCGATGGCCGCGCGCGGGTACTGGGCCTGGGCCAGGTAGCTGGGCACGTGGACGGCGTAGCCCACGAAGTCGTGGCCTCCCTCGCCCAGCCGGTACTCCAGCAGCGAGATGGCGCTGCCGGGCACCTCGACGCGGCCGATCCACGGGGTGTGCCCCTCGACCAGCTCGGGGCGGGTGGAGTGCGGGGTGACCGTGACCGGCCGGGTGTGCGGGACCGCCATGGGGATGCCGTGGACGCTGACGGACAGCGTGACGGAGAAGTGGTCGACGAGGCGGCCCACGGCGGCGACGAAGGCCTCCCACTCGCGGTCCGGCTCCGGGCCGTGCAGGACCAGGAAGGGGGCGCCCTCGTCGTCGTACATCCGGTACAGGGCGAGCTTGGGAGCCTCGTAGGCGGTCCAGGTGTTCTCGACGAAGGTCATCGTCGGGCGGCGCGAGCGGTAGTCCACGAGGCGGTCGGCGTCGAAGGTCGCGACCTCCTCCGCGGTGAACCGCTCGAACAGCGACGTGATCATCTGGCGCCCGGCGTGTCCGGCGTCCACGAAGCCGTCCAGACAGACCAGCATCGCCAGTCCGGCGACATCCTCGAAGCCTGGGTGGAGTTCGTACAGATCTGCGGAATCGCGCACCGGGTTCTCGTCTCCAAAACTGGTCGGGATCACAGGGTCGCGCTCACGCGGCGGTCAGGCGCCGGGGTACGGCCGGGGAGGCCCGATTCGCACCGCCTGGGAGGCTGTGCCCTGCTTCTCCACAATACCGACCTACCAGCCCAGCGGCTGAGCCGTGCGAGGACGTTCACGTCCCACGACACCACCGCTACCGGCCGGTGGAAGGAACCCCGACCGGCTGAGCCGTGCGAGGACGCTCACCCCACACCCCTACCAACTCCGGCCGGTGGAGGGAGCTTCCTGCAACCGGGGCATGAGAGGACCACCACACCCCGGCCCCCGGCCCGGTGGCTCAGTGCAGGTCGGCCACCAGCAGCGAGCGCAACCGGTTGAGGACGGCGGCGACCTCGAACCGGCGCGGCAGGACGTAGTCACCGCCGAAGTCGGCTCCGAGCAGGGTGACGCCCCTTCTGTCCAGGGCCTCCTCCAGGGAGTCGAGCGCCTCGGCGAGGGTGCGGCTGCCGTCCAGATGGCGTCCGGCGACCAGCTCGCGCAGGGCCAGCCCGGCACCGGTGATCTGTCCGGGGTCGACGAACTGCTCCACCGCGCGCACGTCGACGTCGTGGTCGCCGAACACCAGCACGTCCATGTCGCGGCGCTTGATCCGGCCCCGGCCCCGCGAGGTGCTGTCGTCCACGGAGGCGGGGTCGACCACACGGGGGCGCGGCAGGGCGAAGTCCGCGTCCACGCGCTCGTGGGCGAGTTCGCGCGCCCGCTCGGTGACGTCGTGCGGGTGGTAGGCGTCGAGCATGATGACGTGGTCGGCGACGTCGAAGTAGTCGCCGCTGCCGCCCATGACCAGGACCGTGGACACCCCGTGGTCGCGGCGCAGGGGCCGGACGAGGTCGATGAAGGGGACCAGGGGCTCCCGGTCGCCGTGCACGAGGGCCTGCATGCGCTCGTCGCGGATCATCAGGTTGGTGGCGGTGGAGTCCTCGTCCACCAGCAGGGTGCGCGCCCCCGCCTCGACGGCCTCGCAGATGTTGGCCGCCTGCGAGGTGGACCCGGAGGCGTTCTCGGTGCGGAAGTCGCTCGTGTCGGCGCCGGTGGGCAGGTTGCGCACGAAGGGGCTCACGTCCACGCGTTCGACCCTGCGGCCCTCCTCCGCGCGGATCTTGACGGCGTCGTCCCTGGTCACCACCAGTTCGCGCCCGTCGCCGGGAACGTGGTCGTAGACGCCGCGCTCCAAGGCGTGCAGCAGGGTGGACTTGCCGTGGAAGCCGCCGCCGACGATGAGGGTGATGCCCTCGGGGACGCCCATGCCGCTCACCGTGCCCCGGTGCGGCAGGTCGACGCTGACCCGCAGGCCCTCGGGAGAGGTGAAGGGCACGGCGCCGCCGGTCATGGGTTCGTCGCTGACACCGCTGCGCCGGGGCAGTACGGCGCCGTCCGCGACGAAGGCCACCAGACCCCTCTCCCCCAGCTGGGAGCGCAGGGCGACCGTGTCGGCGACGGTGTCGGCGAAGGCCGCGGCCTCCTCGGTGTCGATCTCCTCCCAGTCCAGGTCGTCCACCAGGCCGGGCAGCGTACGACACAGCTCCCGCTCGGCGGTGCGGCCGTCGATGCGGCGACCGTGTCCGGGCAGGTCGATGCCGACGCGCAGGTCGATGCCGCCGTCGGTGAGCTGGCAGGAGGAGCGTTCGATCACCTCCTGTCCGCCTGTGTCGATCTTGAGCAGCGATCCGCGCAGGAGTCGGCGTGCGCGCCGCCCCAGGTAGTCGGCGGTGGCGCGGCGGCGCACCGGGTCGCCCCAGGCGCTCTTGGGGATGCCTGCGTCCGGGATGAGCACGCGCACCCGCGAGGGCGGCGCGAAGGGGTCGGCCTGGACCCGCTGCACGGTCAGGGTGAAGTCGCCGAAGTCCCAGTCGCCCTTGAGGGACTTGTAGCGGCCGTAGGAGGCGCCGTCCATGCGCAGGAGCTCCTCGGAGAGCCGGGCCTCGTCGCGGACGCCGCGGACCGGCTCGGGCTCGGGTTTGCGCCCGCCGCCGCGGCCTCCACCGCCGCCGTACCGGCGCCCCTGGCCGTCCCCGTACCGTCCCGTCATCGCTCTGTCCCCCAGACGTCGTTTCCTCTGCTCCGGCCAGGTTAGGCGTTTGGCGGATCCGCCGCAGAGGGCCTGTGGACAACCGCGTCCGCCCTGCTCGGAGCCCTGGTCACCCCCCGTCTCCCCGGGCCCGCTCGTCGGAGAACGCGCCCCGCCCGTCCTCGGTGCTCGCGCTGGCGGACCTGCCCGACCTTCTGGCCGGGGTCCGGGCGGACCTGCTCGGATTCCTCGCCCGCGTGGAGCGCGCGGCCGGAGCCCCGGTCGCCGCCCGCCTGGACGAGGATCTGGGAATCAGCGCGCCCTGAATCCCGCGGTCCCGCCCGGGCGGGCGGCGCCCCGGCGCGAACGCCCCGTCCGACAGCGGACGCGGGGAGCGCCGATGGGACGGCTCCGCCGACAGTCCCGGAAACGGTGGCCGTCCGCCGGAGAGGACCGGCCCCGCAGGGGCGGCGGGGCCGGTCTTCCGGGGGGTGCGCCGCGGCCCCCCGATACCAAGGGGGTGTGCCGGAGGGACCGCGGCGGGCACCTCCCCGGGAGGGGTGGGGAGGTGCCTCGGACCAGTTCTACCGGAACTCGGGACCCCGTGAGGGGGAAACCCGGATTCCTCCCTCCCCGCGTTCGCGTTCGGCGTCCGCCGGGCCCGCCGCACACCGCGGCCCGCACGGTCGGCTCGGCGCTCCGGGGCGGCCCGCGGGGCCCGGTCGGAACCTAGAGGTACAGCGTGCCGGTGGCCACGGTGACCGCCTCGCCACCGATCAGCACGCGCCCGTCGCGCTCCTCCACCAGCAGGTCGCCGCCGCGCGCGGAGGCCTGGTGCGCGCTCAGCGCGCTGCGGCCCAGGCGGTCGGCCCAGAACGGGGTGAGCACGGTGTGCGCCCTGCCGGTGACCGGGTCCTCGGGAACGCCGAGGTTGGGGCCGAAGACACGGGAGACGAAGTCGGGGCCCTCGTCGGCCCGGGCGGTGACGATGACCAGGTGGTACGGCATCCGCCCCAGCGCGGCGATGTCGGGCAGCAGCCCGCGCACGGCGTCCTCGTCGGCGAGCTCGACCAGCAGGTCCTCTCCTCCGAGGCCCAGCCCGGTCCACAGGGGGCGCGAGCCCAGGGCCTCGGCCAGCCCCTCGGGCTCCTCGACCGGCTTGGGCCACGCGGCGGGGAAGTCCATCCACAGCCGCCCGTCCCGCTCGGTGACGGTGAGGACGCCGCTGTGGGTGGTGAAGCGGTAGGGGCCGGGAACGCCGAGTTCGGACAGGGTGTGCGCGGTGGCCAGGGTGGCGTGCCCGCACAGGTCGACCTCGACGGTGGGGGTGAACCAGCGCAGTTCGTAGTCGGCCCCGGACTCGTGCACGGGCCGGACGAAGGCGGTCTCGGACAGGTTGAACTCGGCGGCCACACCCTGGGCCCAGTCGTCGGAGTAGGTCTCGTCCAGGACCAGGACGGCGGCGGGGTTCCCGGCCAGGGGCCGGTCGGTGAAGGCGTCGACCACGCGGTACTCAGGCATGGGGCCAGCCTAGGAGCCTCCCCGGCGCCGCCCCAAGGGCCACTTCCCGGGGCGGTGGCCCTTTCCCTGCGGCCCCGTCTAGAGCGGCGGCTCGTCGAGGATGAACATGGTCTGCGTGCTCTTGACCTCGGGGATGCGCTGGAGGCGTTCGAGGACGAAGGTGCGCAGGGCCGCGGCGTCGGCGACGCGGACCAGCAGGAGCAGGTCCACGTCCCCGGAGACGAGGGCGGCGTGGTCGACCTCGGGGATGTCGCGCAGGTAGCCGCGGAAACGCTCCCAGGAGTGCTGCTCGATACGCACGGACACGTAGGCGGACAGGGCGGTGCCGTACTTCTCGGGGTCGATGACGGCGGTGAAGCCGCGGATGACGCCCTCCGAGCGCAGGCGTTCGAGGCGCGAGTAGGCGTTGGCGCGAGAGATGTGCGCCTGTTCGGCGACCGCGCGGATGGACATGCGCCCGTCGTCGCGGAGCAGGGAGATGATGCGACGATCGGTGTCGTCCAACTGCACGGCCATGTGTCTTACCTCATACCGCTCACACGATCATCGACGGAGAACATCCGGGCCGCCACACCGCACTACTGAGCAGTCCGTCCAGTATCCGGATGGACTTCTCGACAATATGGGGTAATTCATCTCATATTCAAGACATGAAGCACACCGATGAGCGATCCGACCCGGCTCCTCCACTCCCCTCGACGGAGCCGGTGCGCCTCGTGTGCCGGCACGGTCGGCGTGTGGAACATCCGCTGTTCACCGCTCCCGGCCACACCCGGCTCGCCGACCTCCACCGCGCCATGGGCATCGGCCTGGCCCACGGGCCGCGGGAGGCCTGAACGGCGAACATCCGATACGGACCTCCGTGCCGCGGACGCGGGAGGGCTCCGGATCCGCGGGCGGCAACGGCGCCGCCGGGACGGCGGACACGGACGCCGGACCGAGGGGCCACGGCACGGGACAGGGCGCGCGGACCCCGTGTCGGCGCGGACGGGGGCCGCGGCCGGTCGGCCGCGGCCCCCGCGGTGCGCCGGACCCGTGTTCCGGCTGGTGGGCTGCCCGGGTGCGGGTCAGCGCCCGCCGCGCAGCCTGTCGATCACGGAGTTCAGCCGCGAGCTCAGGCCGTGGCGGCCGCTGCTCGCGTCCGTCAGGCTTCCGCCGTCGTCCTCGGCTCCGGCGTGGGCGCCGGACGGGCGGCGGGTCCAGGCGAAGAACCCGGCGAGCAGCACGGCCGGGATGAGGGCCAGGGCCAGCAGCCCGGTGCCGCTGATGACGCCGTCGGAGCCCATGAGCTGGAAGCCGGAGAGGTCGTTGGCCGCGGTCTCGGCGGTCACGCCGCCGTCCTCGCTCCCGTCCTCGGCGGCGTCCTCCTCGGGCTCCTCCTTGGCGCTCTGCTCGACCTCGCCCTCGGCCTTCTTCGGGGCGGGCTCCTCGGTCTTCTGTGCGCTCTCCTCGGCGGGTTCCTCGGTCTCCTCGGCCTCCTCCTCGGGAAGAGCGTCCTCGGGGATCGGGGAGACCGCGTCCTCGCACTTGTTGCCGGGCTGCTGGAAGGGGTGCGGTGCGCCCTCGGTGCCCGCGCCGTCGCCCCACTTGGTGATGTAGTACTCCACCTCGAGGTGGCCGTTGCCACCGCTGACGGTGTAGTCGCTGTCGTTCCAGGTCTCGCCCGTGATCTCGGCGAAGGTCTTGCCGTCCATGTCGAGCAGGACGTCACAGCCCTCGGAGGGGGCGCCCGGGCCGCGGTCGCCGATGAAGAACTCGGCTTTCCTGCCCTCGTGGACGACATAGCCCTCGGTGCCGAGCGGCCAACTGGGGCTGGAGAAGAGCCCTTTCTGCATGGGTTCCCCGCTCGCGGGGGCTCCTGTGTCCCCGTTGATGCCGGAGCCGTCGTCCCAGAAGTAGGTCGCGGTGACTTCGCCGTGCTGAATGGGAGTGTCGTTGCTCATAAGTAAGAGGCCAGGTTGACGACAGGGCCGAGAAGACCGCGGGCATGACTCACCCGGCATGCGGGCACGCTCGGTGCGCCCCCGCGAGGGCGTGGTCAAGGCAGGGTTCTCCCGCGTCGCTGGCGGCGAGTGGCGGGCGGGAACGGGATGTACCGATGGGATTCGGCGTCTCCGCTGGCGCAGGCGCGTGGATTCGCGCGGCCCTGTTCCCGGGGAAAGAGGTCTCGACTCCCTTGCGGCTCTCGGCCGTTCAAGGGCTCGGCATCGGTTCGTCAAACAGCAATAACGAACCGATCACGAGGACACTAACCCACGTTTAGGCAAAGCGCGCAAGCCCCGGAGGTAAAATGACCTTGCGTGTCTCTCGCAATACGTTACGAAACAGGGCGCACGAGGGGCCGAAAACGCGAAAAGCCCCGTTGGCGGGGGATTTACGGACCGACCCGAGGATGACGGACGGGCTTTCCCGTGGCCCTCGTCATAGTTTCGGCTCCGCCCCTCCGAGGACGGTCGCGGAGCGGTACGGGGCCGTGCGGGGAGCCGCGGACCACGGGTCGCGGCAGCGCGGGAAGAGGCGCCGGATACCGGCGAACGTGGTCAAGACCACGCAATCCACACGTCCAGGAACGGTCAGCGGCGGCCCGGTCGGCCCCGGGCGCGGGCAAAGGAACCCCGCAGGGTTGCCCGGCGGGCGGGACCGCCACGACCGGACGGCGGCCCGGCCCAAGGTTGGGGGGCCGGGCCGCCGGGCTCAGGTCACCTGGCCGCGGCGGGCGAAGCGCTCCTGGCGCCACTCCCCCGTCTCCACGACCTCCAGCAGGGCCTGCGCGGCGTCCCACACGTCCGCGTAGCGCAGGTAGAGCGGGGTGAACCCGAACCGCATGACGTCGGGGGCGCGGAAGTCGCCGATCACACC
Organism: Nocardiopsis synnemataformans; assembly: GCF_965343085.1. NCBI lineage: Bacteria > Bacillati > Actinomycetota > Actinomycetes > Streptosporangiales > Nocardiopsidaceae > Nocardiopsis > Nocardiopsis synnemataformans. Next base: position 231,050 of record NZ_CBDRFA010000002.1, read on the forward strand.
GCGCGCGATGAGCGCCTGCACGATCGGGTACCCGGCGCCCTCCTCCGGCTGCACCAGGGCCACCTGGCTGCCGCGCCGCGCGTGCTCCGCCGGGGTGATCGAGGAGATGCCCGCCCGGGCCGCGCGCTCCAGGAACAGGTCGGTCATGGCCAGGCTCTTGGCGCGCACCAGGCCCATGTCCGCCCGGGCCCACACGTCCAGGCTCGCCTCCAGGGCGGCGTCGGCCACCAGCGGCTGCGAACCGCTCAGGAAGCGCGACACACCCTCGGCGGGCTCGTAGTCCGCGGTGAAGTCGAAGGGGCGGGCGTGCCCGTGCCAGCCGCTCAGGGGCTGGTCGGCCACGGCGTGGTGGCGGCGGGCGGCGTACAGGAAGGCGGGAGCGCCCGGACCCGCGTTGAGGTACTTGTAGGTGCACCCCACCGCGAAGTCGGCGCCGCTGCCGGACAGGTCGGTCGGGACCGCGCCCGCGCTGTGGCACAGGTCCCAGACCACCAGGGCGCCGTGCTCGTGGGCCAGGCGGGTGATGCCCGGCATGTCGCGCAGGGTGCCGCTGCGGTAGTCCACGTGGCTGAGCAGCAGGACCGCGACGTCGCCCCGCTCCAGGTCCCGGGCCAGCGCGGGGCCGTCGGGGTCCACGCGCCTCTGGGTGGCGCCCGTCAGCGCGGCCGCGCCCTCGGCGACGTACAGGTCGGTGGGGAAGTTGCCCGCCTCGCCCAGGACCACCGAACGGTCGGACATGCGCAGCGCCGCGACCAGGGTCTTGAACAGGTTGGCCGAGGTGCCGTCGCCGACGACGACCTCGTCGGCCGCCGCGCCGACCAGCGGCGCGACCTTGGCGCCCAGGGTGCGCGGCTTGTCCCACCACCCGGCGTCGTTCCAGCTGCGGATGAGGTCGCGCCCCCACTCGCGTTCGATCATGTCGGCGACCCGGCCGGGGGTGGAGCGCGGCAGCGCGCCCAGCGAGTTGCCGTCCAGGTAGACCACGCCCTCGGGGAGGACGAACTCCTCCCTGAAGGGGGCGAGGGGATCGGCCGCGTCGAGCGCGACGCATTCCGCACGGGTGGCGGGGGTCATCGGGTCCTGCTTCCTCGTGGCAGCGGGTGGGAACGGGTCAGACGGTACTGCGGAGGGACCACAGCTCGGGGAAGACGTCCTGCTCGGCGTTGCGCGCCAGCCAGTTCAGGCCGTTGGAGCCGCCGCTGCCGGGCCTTCCGCCCAGGGTGCGCTTGACGGCGACCAGGTGGCGCTGGCGCCACCGGGTGACCCGCTCGGCGACGTCGAGCAGCGCCTCGGCCAGCAGGAACAGCTCATTGCCGGGCACGTCGTCGGCGTAGACGGCCTTCCAGGCCTCCTCCACGCCGGGGCTGGCCTCGTAGGACAGGGTCCAGTCGCGCTCGACGCGGTCCTTGGGCACCGGCAGGCCGCGGCGGTGCAGCAGCCGCAGCGCCGCGTCGTAGAGCCCGGGACGCTCCAGCAGGGTGGTGAGGTCGTCGACGACGCCGTCCATGGCCTTGTGCGGGCGGATCATGGCGGCGGACTTGTTGCCGAGCAGGAACTCCAGCTTGCGGTAGCCGTAGGACTGGAAGCCCGAGGCCTCGCCGAAGGAGTCGCGGAAGCGGTTGAACTCGGTGGGCGTCATGTCGGCGAGCAGGCCCCAGGAGTCGTTGAGCACGTCCTGGGCGTTGCGGGCGCGGCGCAGCCAGGCCAGGGCGCCGGGCACGTCGTCGGCCTCCAGCGCGTCGCGGGCGGCCTCCCAGCGCTCCCGCACCAGGGCGAACAGCAGCTCCATGACCTGGGTGGCGATGATGAACGAGGGCTCGGCGGGCTCGGCGGTGCGCGGCTTCTGGAGGGACAGCAGGGTGTCGATCCCGGCGTAGTCGACGTAGGGGGTCGCGCGCTCGAAGGACAGGGTCGGGCTGTCGGCCCCGGTGCTCCGGGCCGCCTCGGCCCCGCCGGGGTCACCGGCGTACGGACACTGCTGGGCGGTGGTGGAGAGCATGGAAACCCCTTGTCGGAATCGCGTGTACGGCAGCGCGTTCGCGGCGCCGCGGGCGGGGGGATCCGCCCCCGCGCACGGCCGTCGGGCGCGTGAGGTGACATCATCGGGCACCCGCGCCCCGGACAGGAAGGGCCGACGGACACGTGAAGGGGACATTGGCCTAGCATTCGTAAGACGTTGTGACTCTCGACTTTGGGAACGCAAAGCATGGCATCACGGTTGGTAACCCCGCTGGACAGCGTCGACCAGCGCATCCTCTCCGAGCTCCAACAGGACGGGCGCCTGTCCTTCAACGAACTGTCCCGCCGGGTGAACCTGTCCGCGCCCGCCGTCGCCGACCGCGTACGACGCCTCACCGACCGCGGGGTGATCACCGGCTACCACGCGCACGTGGACCCGGCCGCGGCCGGGCTGCCCGTGACCGCCCTGGTGCGCATGGAGTGCTTCGGCGCGCACTGCCTGCTTCGCGACGAGGCCTCCCTGGCGATGCCGGAGATCCTCCAGGTGCACCGGGTGACCGGCGACGACTGCTGTGTCCTGCTCATCGCGGTCCGCTCCATGGAGCACTTCGAGGAGGTCATCGACAGGCTCGCCGAGCACGGGCGCCCCTCCAGCACCATGGTGATGTCCAGCCCCGTGCCCTGGCGTCCGGTGAGCGCTCCGGTGACCGGACGGCCCTGACCGGAGGGGCTGGAGACCGCGACCGGCCGCGGCGCTAAGCGCCTTTCCTGAAGTTCTGCGCGTAACCAGCGGGAAACCACGGGCTGGTCCAGGACGCGGCGGTGACCAGGAGCTGGTCGGGCGAACGGGACCGGAAGAAGG